>JALOCA010000012.1 GCA_023227965.1 Lentimicrobiaceae bacterium
TTATGACGCATTGAACTACAAATATGCACCCTTCCTCCGAAAAAAATCTGTAGTGCCCAAGCCTCCTCCTCAAAAAAATCAATCCCTTGATAACATCCATTTTATTCCTGGATAGCTGCAAAATGGGTTAATATCCAAATTTTATTCCCTGTGCCAATGGAAGTTCCTGCCCATAGTTGATGGTATTGGTTTGTCGGCGCATGTACAGTTTCCACGAGTCGGAACCTGATTCGCGTCCGCCACCGGTTTCTTTTTCACCGCCAAAAGCGCCGCCTATTTCGGCACCGGAAGTTCCGATGTTGACGTTGGCAATTCCGCAGTCGGAACCTGCATCCGAAAGGAATTTTTCCGATTCAATAAGGTTTTGGGTGAAGATTGACGATGATAATCCCTGAGGAACATCGTTATTTATTGCGATTGCTTCCTCTATTGTGCGATATTTTATAAGATAAAGGATGGGTGCAAAGGTTTCTTTCTGCACCGTTTTATAATGGTTTTTTACTTCCACCAGTGCGGGGACTACATAATTGCCCGAAATATATTTTTCATCTCCGAGAACTTGTCCGCCAAACAATATTTTTCCGCCTTCCTTCTTCACACTGTTAAGTGCATCAGAAAATTGTTTTACGGCATTATTATCAATCAGGGGACCTACAAGAATGTTATCTTCCAGCGGATTGCCTATGTGTTCCGAAACACTTTGATAAGCAGTAAGCAGGTTTTCTTTTACATTTTCATAGATATTTTCATGGATAATCAGCCTCCGGGTGGTTGTACAACGCTGTCCACAGGTTCCCACCGCCCCAAAGACAACAGATTTAATTGCCATTTCGAGGTTGGCACTCTCAGAAATAATTACTGCATTATTTCCCCCAAGTTCAAGAATATTTCTCCCAAGCCGTTCACCAACAATCTTCGAAACCCGCTTGCCTACAGCAGTGGAACCGGTTACTGAAAATAATGGAATCCGCTTGTCGGCGGCAAAATTATCGCCAAGTACATTACTTTTGGCAATCACAAGGTTAAAAATACCTTCGGGAAGTTCGTTCCGGCGTAATACTTCGCCTATGATATGATGTACCGCAATGGCACACAATGGTGTTTTTGAACTGGGTTTCCAAATTACCACATCACCGGCAATAGCTGCAATCATCGAATTCCATGCCCACACTGCCACCGGGAAATTAAATGCTGTAATCAATCCGAGAATTCCAAGCGGATGGTACTGGTCGTAAATGCGGTGTTCGTTTCTTTCAGAATGCATCGTAAAACCGTTGAGCAAACGCGACTGCCCCACGGCAAAGTCGCAGATGTCAATCATCTCCTGTACTTCACCTTTTCCTTCCTCGTAAATTTTTCCCATCTCAAGAGAAACAAGGTAGCCAAGGTCGTCCTTGTAAGCGCGCAAAGCTTCACCTATCTGCCTTACGATTTCGCCGCGGTGGGGGGCGGGTGTTGTTTTCCAGGTTTTAAATGCTTCCTGCGCCTGCGTTACGATATGTTCATAATCTTCAATTGTAGCATTTTTAATCTTTGCAATCACCTTGCCATCAATGGGCGATATTGAAGTGGATATTTCTCCTTGCGTTTTAATCCAGTCGGCACCGGTTGAGGCACCGTCGTTAATGATATTGATTCCAAGTCGTAATAAAACTGATTCCATTTGTATTTTTATTTAGGGTAAAATATTATAAATTGTTGATTATTCAGACATATATGGATAACGGTATTCCGTTGCCGGAATAAAAGTTTCCTTGATAGTACGCGGGCTTACCCATCTTATCAGGTTAAATTCTCCGCCTGCCTTATCATTGGTTCCGGAAGCGCGAGAACCGCCAAAAGGTTGCAAACCGACAATGGCACCGGTAGGCTTGTCGTTTATATAGAAATTGCCTGTTGCATATCTAAGTTTTTCGCAAATATGTGCAACCGCAATGCGGTCTCTTGCAAAAACAGCTCCGGTAAGTCCATATGGGGAAGTGATATCGCACAGTTCAATAGCCTGCTCCATTTTATTATCTTTATACACAAACACTGTAAGCACAGGTCCAAAAATTTCTTCTTCCATTGTTTTAAACTTCGGATTTGTTGTTTCGATTATTGTTGGGCGAATAAAATACCCTTCCGACTTATCACAAGTGCCACCGGCGATAATTTTTGCCTCTGGTGAACTCTTGGCAAAATCAATATAGGATACGATGGTATCAAAGGCATTTTCATCAATAACCGCATTCATAAAATTGGCGGGATTGGTTACATCCCCTATTTTAATATCGTTTGCCATTTCCACCATTAACTTTTTGATAACAGCCCACAACGATTCCGGAACATACATCCGCGAAGCAGCAGAGCATTTCTGCCCCTGGTACTCAAATGCACCACGAATGGCATTTACAGCCACTTCCAAGGGGTCAGCCGAAGGATGCACAAAAATGAAATCCTTACCTCCGGTTTCGCCAACCAATCGCGGGTACGATTTGTAAACCGGAAGATTAGCAGCTACAAGCGACCACAACTGGTTGAAAGTTCGGTTAGAACCGGTAAAATGTATCCCTGCCAGGTCCCTTGATTCTAACACTGTGTTACCGATAAGTGAACCTTTTCCCGGAAGGAAATTAATAACACCTTCGGGTACTCCTGCTTCCATAAATACTTTCATCAGGTAATAGTTGGAAAGCAAAGCCGAAGTCGCCGGTTTCCAAACGGTGGTATTGCCCATCATCACCGGAGCCATGTTCAGATTGGATGCAATGGAAGTAAAGTTAAACGGGGTAACCGAAAAAATGAAACCTTCCAGTGCCCGGAATTCCATTCGGTTTAACTGGTTATAAGCCGAACGGGGCTGTGTTTCATAAATTTTACCTGCAAAATAAGCATTATACTTCAAAAAGTCAATGGTTTCACATACGCCATCAATTTCTGCCTGGTAAAAGTTTTTACTTTGTCCCAGCATATTGGAGGCATTGATAAGTGCGCGGTATTTGGTAGAAATCAGTTCGGCAGCTTTCAGCAAAATAGATGCACGTATTGTCCACGTTAGGTTAGCCCATATTTTATGGGCATCCAGCGCCGCATCAATGGCAAGTTTTATCTCTTTTTTACCGGCTTTGTGATAAGTAGCCAAAACATGCGAGTGGCGGTGGGGCATACAAACATTGCCGGTATCTCCGGTACGAATTTCCTTTCCACCAATGATCAACGGAATTTCTATTTCCCGGTTCATTTGCGTTTGTAATTCCTTTTCAAGCGCAATGCGTTCAGGGCTTTCTTTTAAATAGTCCAAAACCATTTCATTTTGCGGCAACGGGAAATTATAAATTGCATTATTCATATCTATGAATTTGAAATTTAATTCGATATGCAATATAATACATATAGCTTGCAAAATTATTAAAATAAATGAGCCTATAAAACATTTTATCAAACTGAAAAGTTTAGAAATAAAAATTTGATACTAATTTATCTGAATATTTCCGGGGAAGGAAACCGAAAGCCTGCTAAGAATTATGAATAATAATTTGTTTTATATTAAGTGCTTAGCATCTGAAGGAATTCCTGTTCGCTGATTACCGGAATTCCCAGATCATTGGACTTTTTACGTTTTTCCGGTCCCATGTTTTCGCCGGCAATAACAAAGGTAGTCTTTGAATTGACACTTCCGGCGTTTTTGCCACCATGTTGTTCTATCAACAATTCTATTTTTTTTCTGCGTGCCGGAGTACCGAAATTGCCGCTTACCACGATAGATTGCCCTTTCAATTTGTCTGAAAGAAGCGTTTGTATTTCTTTCATTTCCATTTGAACGCCTGCTTTCCGCAGATTTTCAATTATCAGCAGGTTATTTCGGGACGAAAACCACTGCAAAATGCTTTGTGCAATCTTTTCCCCGATTTCGTCCACCAACACCAATTCTTCAAAAGTTGCATTTTTGAGTTTATCCACCGAACGGTAATGTATAGATAGTTTTTTTGCCACAGTTTCACCCACATAACGTATTCCTAACGCATACAGCACTCTGCTGAATGGCACGTTTTGCGAGTTTTGTATTCCTTTCAGAATATTTTCAACCGTTTTTTCGCGGAAAGAAATCTTCTTTTCCTTTTTCTCCCCTACGCTTTTGTATATTTTTTCCAATCCCAGTAACTTATCATGGGTAAGGGCATACAGGTCGGCAGGATTTTTTACAAGTTCCTTGTCGTAAAGCAGTTCTATCTTTCCTTCTCCCAAGCTATCAATGTTCATTGCCTTACGGCTAATAAAATGTTCGAGCTTACCTTTGATTTGCTGCGGACAGCCATCCTCGTTCGGACAATAATGATTGGCTTCTCCTTCGAAACGGATAAGTTTTGTTCCACAATCGGGGCAATGTGTAACGTATATTATGGGTTTTGAATCTTTTGTACGGAAGTTGGTGTCCACACCAACGATTTTGGGAATAATTTCTCCACCTTTTTCCACAAAAACCATATCGTCTTCACAAATATCGAGGGCTGCAATGATGTCGGCATTGTGCAGCGAAGCCCGTTTTACTACTGTTCCGGCAAGCAATACCGGTTCAAGGTTGGCTACCGGAGTAATGGAGCCCGTACGACCAACCTGATAGCTAATGGAAAGCAATCGGGTAGCTACTCTTTCGGCTTTAAATTTATAAGCAATAGCCCAGCGAGGCGATTTGGCAGTGTAGCCCAACATCCGTTGTTGACGAAGGTCGTTTACTTTTATCACCACCCCGTCAATGTCGAAGGGGAGTTCTTCCCGCCCTTTATCCCAATCACGGATAAAAGTTAATACTCCATCTATGTTGCTACAACGTGCTATGTTACTTGAAATTTTTAAGCCCCATTGACGGGCTTTCATCAGGTTTTCGTAGTGGGTTGGTAAAGGAAGATTTTCGCCCGGAAGGTAATAAGAGTAGCAATCCAACTGACGTGAAGCAGTTTCGGAAGAATCCTGCAATTTTAAGGAACCGGATGTTGCATTGCGCGGATTTGCAAACGGACTTTCGCCTATTTCGATGCGCTCGGCATTCAGCATCTCAAAACTTTTGTGCGGCATAAAAATTTCTCCCCGTATTTCCAAATCATCCGGATAATCACTACCACTAAGCCGCAAGGGGATACTTTTGATGGTTTTTACATTAACGGTAATATCATCTCCCTGCACTCCATCCCCACGTGTAACGGCACGAATCAGCAAACCGTTTTCATATGTAAGACTAATAGAGACACCGTCGTATTTTAGTTCACAGATGTATTCTACGGGTTCGTTTAGTAGCTTTTGTATGCGGTTATCAAAATCCCTTAATTCTTCTTCCGAGTAAGTATTTCCCAGCGAAAGCATTGGATAGCGATGTATAACCTGCTGGAATTCCCTGGTGATTTCTCCGCCTACTCTTTGGGTTGGAGTATCCGGAAGAACAAATTCCGGGTATTGTTTTTCGAGCCGAATAAGTTCCTCCAGCAACATATCGAAGTCAAAATCGCTAATGGTAGGGCTATCCAATACATAATAATTGTAATTATGTCTGTTTATCTGAGCACTAAGTTCTTCTATCCGTTTTTTTGCCTGCTCCGGACTCATAACTGTTCTGTTTTTTTACCCATGCGATCAATATTTCTGTAAATAAAAATTGTCTGGTTGGAATTGATGGGGTTAAGCCGGTACATCAGATCATCCATAAAACTTGGATGGATGGTTGCTTCAAATTCCAGGTTCGGGCAAATGGTTTTAATAGAATCAATACGGGTGTTCAGATTTTTATCACCGAAAAACAGGATAAAATCGGGGCGTTCTGTACTGTCGGGATATATTTTTTTCAAAGGATGGTAACGTTTGTCTTTCGAAAATTCGTGAAGGGTAACCCACTGTGTCAGATAGAAACGGGGTGCCCGTTTGGCACGTCCGTGGTTAGTATCTTCAAGCAAAATATCTTTCATGCCTTTGTACTGCGACAGGTAAACCATAGATTCCACCCGTGAGCGTTTGGAATACATGGTACTTACTACAGGCAACAAGACAAGGTTGACTATCCAGAAAAGAGTCCAGCATCTGCGTAGCAACAGTTGCCTCTTCTGCCAAAAAGCAGCACTTTTTACCCATCCATTCAGTCCAACCATACCAAGAATAAAGAAATACGGGAGGATAGGCAGGATGAAACGTTCCTGCTTGTTGGGAAAATAAGAGTGAAAAACAATAAAAAGCAAAGTTGGTAGGAATAACAATAAATGTTTTTTCCAGGTGCGGAAAAATCCAATAAACAATAAAATGCTTATTGGTGGAATTAAAACTAATAAAATTAATAACAGATACATATACCATCCGGCGGTCATGTAGTTATAAGCATTGTCCATGTTGTAACGGATATATTCCTTCACTTCCGCAAATGGATAGCCCCAAAAATATATGTCCGTAACACATTGTACCAGAGATGCCAAAAACAAGTATGCCAGCCCAAAAAGAATGCCTTCCTTCCATTTTTTTTGAAAAAGTAACGCCAGCCCTACTCCTAATGAAAATATAATGGTTTGAAAACGGATAGAAAAAGCCAGTCCGAAAATCATTCCTGCCCATACATACCACAACATACGGTTTTGCCTGTCTTCAGCTTTTAGTAAAATATAACTTCCGGTAAGCAAAAACGGAATACAAACCACTTCCACCAGGTTTCTTACGCTCAGCCAGGGCATAATCCAGAAAACAGCAAATAACAAACCCACTTTACGGGCTATTTCTTTACCGTCAATTTTTTCTGTGATGCGATAGCCCATGTAAACGCTAAGTAACGATAACAAAGCGTGCAAAAAGCGCACGATGAACATCTTGGTTTGCGGATCGGTGATGCCTATAATTTTTAAAAACAGGAAGAGAAGGAAGTGCAGGCTGGTGTAGAAAAAGCTGTGTCCCGAAGGTACCGCACCTTGCGAACCGGGAAGCCAATTGTTAAAATTAGTGCCATCCACCCACGATTGCGACACTTCTATGATGAGAAAATGGTCATCATGCATTCCAAATCCTTTGGAAAAGATTACGGAAATCATTCTCAGAATAATTGCTAACCAAAGAATTGAAGGTAGAGGGTGTTCCTGCCAGTACTTTTTTATCCGGAGCATAAATCAGTTTAAAATTTACCGATAAAAGTACTAAGAACGTTAAAAAATCCAAAAAAATCCTGATACAATAAAATGAATATGTATTTTTGCGAGCATTCCAACTGGAATTCAATAGCTGTACTACCCAAATTTATTACAATGTTTCCTTCTCCGACAGATTATTGCCCTGATTATAAAATCCTGCTTCTGCTGTTTGTATTTATGACAATCACCGGCTATGCCTTTTCGCAGCAAATCATTTTTGACACTACCGAATTTTTTAACGAGAACACCAATTTTTTTAAGGCTGAGGAAAATGATAATTCAGCGGCTGCCTATCCTATTTTTTTAATGTCCGATTCAACACATAACCACAAAATCAGCAATAAGTTGTTCGACAATACACGATTTGTTAACCGTAAACTCACAGAATCACCTACTCCCGATACCATCCAGAATAATTTTGTACCCAACGATATCATTTTTATCCCCGCCGATTACCTTTACAATCACAAATGGGATACTCAGCATGTTAGAGTAAGCCGAACCGCATTTTCCGAATCAGATACTACCTATTTACCAATATTTACTGATGAAGACAGCATGTACGTCTTTCCCAACAAAAATGTGCTGATTTCTCCTTTTGGATACAGAGGACGACATTTTCATGCCGGTGTGGACATTCGTTGCAAACTTCACGACTCTATTTTTTGTGCCTTTAACGGGGTAGTAAGAATGGCAAGACGTTACGGAGGATACGGAAATATGGTTGTTGTTAGGCATAGCAATGGGATTGAAACACTTTACGGACATCTGTCAAAGATTTTAGTTCAGCCTAACCAGGTGATTAAAGCCGGAGAAATAATTGGGCTTGGGGGACGAACTGGTCATGCTACCGCTACCCATTTACACTTCGAAACCAGGTATCTTGGCGAACCTTTTAATCCCACCCAGATTTTCGACCTGAACGATTTTTCGCTTTCCACCGATACCCTGATGATTACGAAGAAAACTTTCGGGAAATCGAAAACAAAGAAAAACGTACAATCCTATTCAAGAAGAAGTGGAAGTAAATATTATAAGGTAAGAAGTGGTGACACCTTGAGTGCCATTGCACGTAAATCAGGAAAGACTGTAAAGCAGCTATGCGACCTTAACGGAATCCGTGCCAATAAAACTCTCAATATCGGTACCCGTGTTCGGATAAGATAATCCGTACTTACTATCGGAATTGTTACTTTTGCAGTTTTGCAAGCCGACCCTAATGAAGATACTTCTTATCAACCCTCCCCGTTCGCCCGAAAATAGAATTTTAGAATACGCACCTTCTGAAGCAAAACATTTTATCCATAAAAAACTCATAGGACCTCCTTTAGGCTTGCTTACCGTAGCTGCTGCCGTTGCCGATCATGATATTACTTTTATTGACCTGAAAGGAGAATACGACCTAGTTCCGGAAACTCCTCCTCTTGCGCAAGTAGTTACCAACCTGATGGAATCCGTAAAACCTGACGTTGTGGCAGTAACTTTTATCGCCTCGGAGTTTTATTTTGGTTTGGAAATTTTCCGCACAGCGAAACAGTGCAACCTGGAAGTACTCACCGTTGCCGGAGGGCTCCATGCCACTCTCTGCCCGATGGATTTTGATTTTCCCTACGTTGATATACTTTGTACCGGACAGGCTGCTGGAATTTTTCGACAAGTTATTCAGGCAAAAGAATTTCAGAAAAATTTTAATTCTATCGGTGGAATCTGGCTGCACACTGAAAATGGCTGGCAACCTTCCACTGCACCACCTGCAGCTTGGAACGCAGCTACCGAAAATTTTCTTTTCCCTGACCGTAACTTGCTGAAAAGGTGGATTTCAACCTATGTAGTAGGTGGCAGCCCGTTTGCAAGCACTTATCTTTTTACATCGCTTGGCTGTCCCTACAAATGTACTTTTTGTTCTATCTGGGTACAATTCAAAGGTTGTTTTTTTCAGCGTAAAGTGGAAAGCATTATCACTGAATTGAAGAGTATAGAAGATTATGGTGTAGTGCGTTTTGCCGATGCAAACACTATCGTTAACCCAGGTTTTATCAATCATCTTGTGGACAGGATTCTGGAAGAAGGTATCCAGAAAACATATATTATGGACATACGTTTTGATACGGCTGTTCATTATCCGTACCTTATCGAAAAATTAGCAAAAGCAGGTTTGAAAGTAGTGATTTGCGGGTTTGAATCCTTCAGGCAGGAAGAACTAAAAAAATACAACAAAAACGCTGATGCCCGTCTGATTGAGCAAGCCATTTCCATTTTCCATGCCAATGGCATCATGCTCAGGGGTAACTATGTGATTCCGCCCGATTACACACCCGACGATTTTGCCGCTCTTGCCGAATACGCATCCCACCATCAGGTGGTGTATGCAGGATATACCATTCTTTCGCCTATGCCAGGAACCGTTTATTACGAAGAAGTTAAAGATAAAATCATTGATTTCGATTTAAGTAGGTACAACTTCTTTAACAGTGTAATGAAAACCACCCTTCCACCCGAAAAGTTTTACGAAAATGTTGGTAGCTTATGGCTGATTAAGAAAGGTAAAGATGTAATTTAAAGTTAAAATGCAAAATTTTAATGTTTAAATAATAAACAAAATCAGGATGAAAAAAGTTTTATTGGTAAATGCCAATACGGAAAAAATGCCTTATCCCGTAGCCCCTTTGGGGTTATGTTTGCTCGCATCGCAACTAGAAAATAAATACACGGTAAAAATTTATGATGGTGTTTTTGATGAAGGTTTGCATTTAACTGACGAAATACTTGCCTTTAAGCCCGACTACATCGGGGTAAGCATCCGGAATATTGATAATATGTACCTTGAATCCCCTTCGGATTATACCGTGATTTTAATGCAAAAATTTATCCTGCCTATAGAGCAATGTAGCCCGGATACTCCCTTAATATTGGGTGGAAGTGGGTTCAGCATCTACCCTCAAGAATTGATGCAACTTACAAGGGCTGATTACGGAATAAGCGGTGAAGGTGAATTTGCCTTACCGGCTTTATTACAATGTCTCGACGAAAGATCGGAAGTTAGCGGTATCCCGGGAATTTATAGTAAAAATGGCACTGTCGGCTCCCACCTTGCCATATGTTACCCGTTTTCTCTAAAAAATTTACTATTTAGCAAAATAGACAAGCATATTGATTTTGAACCTTACAGGCAACGTGGTGCTTACCCCATTCAAAGTAAACGCGGGTGCTATCACAATTGTATTTATTGTGCCTATCCGGTCATCGAAGGAAGGAATTATCGACTCCGCCTTCCGGAAGAAATCGTTAATGAAATTGAAGAGGTAATCCAGCGTCTGGGGACTTTAACTTTTGAATTTGTGGATTCTACTTTTAACGACCCTCCAGGGCATGCCGAAGCTATTTGTTATGAAATTATTAAACGAAATATTGGTGCAAAATTCCGGACTATGGGTATTAACCCCATGCACACAAGTTCCGAGTTGTTTCACCTGATGAAAGAAGCCGGATTTACACAAATTGACTGTACCCCCGATTCTGCTTCCCCTACAATGATACAAAAACTGCAGAAAAATTTCACCCTTGTACACCTGAAACAAATTGCAAGGCTTATCAGAGAAGCAGATTTACCCACCATGTGGTTTTTCCTGTTGGGCGGACCTGGCGAAAATGAAACCACAGTGGAAGAAACCTTTTCATTTATTGATCGGTGGATTTACCCGCTCGACCTTGTACATTTTACCGTAGGATTACGGATTTACCCGCAAACCCCACTTTATACCATTGCAGTACAGGAAGGCAAAATAAAAGAAGGAGATTCGCTTTTTGCCCCCGAATTTTATCTGTCGTCGGAATTGGGAAAAGAAAAACTATACCGTTTGGTCAACGAGGCGGCAGCCAAACGGCCGAACTGCATACCTGCATGGGAATCAAATCCTACGCCCGAAATGGTGAAAGAAGCCTTTGCCCTTCAGCAAAAAGAATCATACCGGGAACCGCTTTTCCGAACTTTGCTAAGGATACGTTACCGGAATTTCAAAATGGAAATACCTAAGCAGTAAGGTTTACAAATATCTTGGGAGCCAATGTATTTGTCATTGTCCAGGTTGTTGCCACGCAATGGGTAACTCTGAAAAGCCCCATAGGTTCGTAACCAGTTTTGGCAATCCAGGGTTTCATAAAATCACGGGCAGCAACTATTTCCTTTTTTAATTCAATGTCTTCATCAATTTCTTCGGCAATACCGGTTACCCTGATCTGAAGATGTTGCTCGTGAAAACACAATTCTACTTTAGGATTGGTTATTAATTGTTTATATACATCTCTGTATTTAGCCGTCGTGAAAACCAATCCTTTTTCATCGGCTTTGTGTAACATTATACCCCTTACCCTTGCCTGGTCGCCATCGGCAGTTGCTAGGTAAAATATGGGATGTGAATTAAGAAATTCAAATATTTCCTGGGTCGTCATTTTAATAAATTTTCTAAAAACAATTGCAAATTTAGCTTTTTATCAGCTTATACAAACTTTTAAATGTAAATATTTTAAAATTACCCTCAATAAATTTTCCAATCTTGTAAAGGGTTTCCCCAGTTCCGCATTCAACAAAAGTAGTTATGCCCTTTTCAAGCATTACCTGCATAGTAGCCATCCAGTTAATTTTTGAACATAGATTTTGCTGTAACTCAAGTAATATTTCTTCACGGGAAGAAAATACGCGCTGATTGATAATAGAAATCAGCCCGGTATTAGCCGCTTTAATATTCATTGCCGGAAGCATTTTTCCAAAGTTGGCAGCAGCTTCTTTGAGATGGTACGAATGATAAGCTACACTCACTGGTATAATCCGGGTGTGAATGGCACCCTCGTAGCGACAAAGTTTCACCGTTTCGGCAATATCGGCTGCATTTCCCGATATTACGAACGAATGAAATCCATTATTGTTGATAATTTCCACATTCAGGAGGCAGGTACTAATAATGTGTTCTATGTCTTTCTTTTCGAGTCCGATTATGCTTGCCATTCCACAACGGGGTCCCTGGCAACTTAGCCGGATATGATTGTAAGCCTGTACAATGAGATTAAGACCAGTGGAAAAATCCACAGAGCCCGTATGGTAAAGCGCAGCATAAATACCCATACTGTATCCGGCTGCGAGGCAGGCTTCCATAGAATGGTTTTTCAGTATTTCCGACAGGGCACAACTAAAAACATACGATTGCAACTGCGAATAGAGTTCGACGTCGGTATTTTCTTTGTTAACAGCATTATTATTTCGAAAATTAAAGCCTGAAACAGTTTCTGCCTGTTTGTAAAAGTCGGTTAATTCTCCCGTTAGCGTTTCAATTAACTGCTTCTCTTCATTTGGGAAGCCCAACACAAATGCCGGAAACAGGAAGGCGGTATTCTTTTTCTCTAACACGGGTATAATTATGCCTGTTCAAGAATTGAATTTTCAAATTCAATAATCAGCAAAGTCATATCAATGATATCGCCTATGGTTTCGGCAGGATGCTTAATTACGTATTTACCAATAGTTTTTAGTTCTATATCAAGGTTATATTTCTTTTTAAAGATTTCAAGCAACTCCAGAAACATCAGTGAATCGCCTTCAATGTCTTTAATCACGTTGGTTTTTTCATTCAGTTGATTTATGTCAACTTCGCATTCTTCACTAAAAAAATTGAAAACAATTTCAGCTACTTCCTGCCGTGTATTCGCGTTTATCTTTCCCATTTTGATATTGTTTTGTTTTCCTATTGAATTGTAAATATAAAAAAAAAGTAATTAGAGTGTATGATTTTTAAAAACGAGGGTGGCATTATGTCCGCCAAAAGCAAAGGAATTGGAAAGAGCATACCGTATGCGATGGGCACGAGCAGCATGGGGTACATAATCCAGATTAAGCTCGGGATCGGGAATGTCCAAATTGATAGTAGGTGTTACTAATTGATTTTTAACGCTCAGCATGGTAATAATTCCCTCTATGGCTCCGGCAGCTCCTATGGTGTGCCCTATCATGGATTTGGAGGAAGATACTGGAATGGTACGGGCTCTTTCGCCAAAAACTTTCTCTATTGCCATGGTTTCATATTTATCATTAAGAAGAGTGGAGGTGCCATGGGCGTTTATATAATCCACATCTTCCGGTGAAATTCCTGCATTTTGCAGGGCAATCTGTATGGTGTGGGCAATCCCTTCGCCGTCTTTCATCGGAGCCATAATATTGTAGGCTTCACTACTGATACCGTACCCGGCAATCTCGCCATAGATTTCGGCATTTCTTGCCAAAGCCGATGCTTCTGATTCCAAAACCAAAATGCCGGCTCCTTCTCCAATAACAAAACCATCACGATTGGCACTGAATGGTTTACTAGCTTTTTCAGGAGGGGTGTTTTCTACCGATAAGGCAAATAATTCATTAAAACCTTCTATTTCCTCGGGATTAACTATGGAATCGGCGCCTCCGGCAATTACCACGTCTGCCATCCCATTTTTTATCATGTCATATGCTATTCCGATGGCATATGCTGAGGAAGCACAGGCTGCACTTACGGTAAAATTGGGACCCATTAGTTTATATTCCAGTGAAATCCAAGCCGACATAGCGTTATTCATGTTTTTAAGCACCCTATTTTTCGAAGTAGTATCTTTTTCCACACTGGTATTTCCAGTACTTACAACACCTAAAATTACGGCGCAACGGGTTCTGTCGAAATTATCGAAATCTATCCCGCTTAAGGTAATTGCATCTTTTGCACACACATAACACATACGGGTTACACGGGTCATTTGCCCTGAAACTCTTCGGGTAATAAAATTTTTTGCGTAGGCATCAAATTCGGGGGGAACCTGCGCAGCAATCTGCGTTTGCAATGCCGCTGTATTGAAAGTAGAAATCTGTCGAACCCCGCTTTCTCCACTGACAAGATTTTGCCAGGTTGTTTCCCAATTCAGTCCTAATGAAGAAATTATATTACATCCGGTAATAACAACTTTTCTTTTCGGATTCGTCATATTTGCTATTAATGTGCGATTGCTTTTTTCGTCAAAAATACAAGAAAAAAACAAAATTACAAACAGGGTTTGGGATACACAGCCCGGTTAAGGGGTTACATCTTTCTCTGATTTAGTCCAACTGCAGATCTTCTGTATATCACTTCCGGATAATTTCAAACCCGGATTTTTACTAATAAAACCGGCAGGCGGCATTTTCCCCCTACTGATTTCATCGCAAATTGCATCTAACTTTTTGGCTTTCTTATTTGGTTTAAGAGCAGAAAACTTTTCAAAGTTGAGTAAACTTGCCGACAGTCCGCTGGCTTTGTTCGAATGGCAAGGGTAACAACTTTTTTCGACAATTAAAGCAACAGAATCAGGCATTGTAGTAATTTGAATTGCAGCATCGTATTTAGGAGAGATGAAGGTTTCCGGAAATTTCCAGCTCATCAAAACGACCACAATTACAAAAAACAATACAATTTTTAAATAATTTTTCATAACCATTTTATTTAAATTATATAAATTATTTTAGCAATTTTTTAAATATTGCCAAAACAGGAATTCATTAATAATACCTATAGCTTTTAACCTGCCCGATGTGTTTGGCAAGGCGAATTACCTGGCTTGTATAGCCAAATTCGTTGTCGTACCATAAATATAGAACAATATTTCTTTTATCGTCAGAAACCAGTGTGGCAGGGCTGTCGTACACACAGGCACAGGAATCACCAATGCAATCGGACGAAACTAATTCGTTGGAAGTAGAATAGCGTATCTGTTCGATAAGGGTACCCTGCAGGGAAGCATTTCGCATAATTTCGTTCACTTCCTCTATGGAAGTTTGGCGGGCTACACTTAATGCAAGGATGGCTAAGGATACGTTGGGTGTAGGTACGCGTACCGAGTTGGCTGTAAGTTTTCCCTTCAAGCTGGGGAGTGCTTTTGCAGCAGCCATACCGGCACCAGTTTCTGTAATAACCATATTCATAGGCGCCGAGCGTCCTCTCCTGGATTTTTTGTGGTAATTGTCGAGCAGGTTTTGGTCGTTGGTATAGG
Source organism: Lentimicrobiaceae bacterium (assembly GCA_023227965.1). NCBI lineage: Bacteria > Pseudomonadati > Bacteroidota > Bacteroidia > Bacteroidales > Lentimicrobiaceae > Lentimicrobiaceae bacterium. The sequence goes on from JALOCA010000012.1 coordinate 15,171, forward strand.
AGTGGATGGTTTCTAAATGCCCTCTTACTATCCCCAATTCTCTTTCAATAACACTTAAAGGAGGCACTACCGCATTGGTTGTACAGGATGCTGCCGAAAAAATGGTTTCGTTTTCTAAATCAATAGATTCCTGATTCACTCCGTACACTACGTTAGGTATATCACCTTTTCCGGGAGCAGTAAGCAGTACTTTGCTGACGCCTTTTGCTTTTAAATGCCTGCTGAGATTTGCCCTGTCGCGAAAAATGCCGGTATTGTCAATCAATAAGGCATCTTTTATTCCATACGATTCGTAATCAACGTCGTCAGGGCTATTTGCAGCTATCATCCTAATTACATGCCCATTAATAAATATTGCCTTATTTTCAAAGTCTTCCACTGCTATTCCTTCAAAATTCCCGTGTACCGAATCTTTGCGGAACAGGGAAGCGCGTTTGCGTATATCGTCATCGCTGTTTGAACGTGTTACAATGGCTCTTAGCCTAAGCTGCGAGCCATTGCCGGAAGCATTTATCAACTGCCGGGCTGCGAGACGGCCAATCCGCCCGAAACCATATAAAATCACGTCCTGTGTTTTCTGGCTACGAGGCTGCGCATCTACTATATAATTCAGTTTTGTCTTCAGAAATGCTTCAACAGAAAAATAATTTTTACCTTCAACAAGCCACTCTCTGTTTAAGCGACCAATATCTATGCGTGCAGGCGCAAGATTCAGGTTTAGCATGGCTTGGGCAAGAAGCAATGAGTCTTGAATTTTTAAGGGGTTATTAATGATATTTGTAGCATAAGAATGTTTGTGCAGAATATTGCTTGCGCTTCTGTCGAGTAGCTGCCGGCGGAAGATAATGAGTTCAATACTTTTGTCGAACCAGAGTTTACCAATTACATCTATAAATGCATTAGCTGCTTTTTCATCATTTATCCAATGGCACAATGTTTCCTGATAATGATTATTACTCTCATTACCCTTGTTACCGCAATTTTCCATAAAAAGAATGTTTGAGTTAGTGATTGTATGTTTTACTGGCTCAAATGTATTAAAAAAAGTTTGAATCCTACTTTGCGCAAAGAAAAATTAATCAACAATGTTTCGCTATAGAAAAGTGGAGTTTATCTTTTGTTGGGGAAAAAAGAGAGGCAGTCCTAATGGGTCAGCCTCCGGAAAAGCAATAGTGTTTATAAAACACCAAAAACCGGTTAAATCACACCATTACATTTTTAAAACAGTCCATTACATGAAATGGTTGCATGGAAAAAATAGAAGAGGCTATCCTTAATCTTTAGGATAACCTCTTCACCTAAAAAATAAAAAATACTACTATCCAAGGTATGCTTTCAGAAGTTTGCTCCTGGATGTATGTTTCAGTCTGCGGATGGCTTTTTCCTTTATTTGCCGGACACGCTCCCTTGTCAGGTCGAATTTGGCACCTATTTCATCAAGGGTAAGTCCATGAGGAATACCTATTCCGTAGTATAAATTAATAACATCGCGTTCCTTTTCAGTAAGTGTTGATAAGGAGCGTTGTATTTCAAGAGACAAAGATTCCTTCATCAATTCGAAATCGGTAACGGGTGTATCTTCGCTAATAAAAACGTCAATCAGTTTGGTTTCTTCATCGGTAGCTATCGGGGCATCCATTGAAACATAGCGTGTTGTAATTTTCAATGCTGCATCAATTTTTTGCTCAGGAACATCAAGAGCCGCTGCAATTTCGTTGGGTGAAGGAGGGCGTTCATATTTTTGTTCAAGGCGGGAGGCTTCTTTTGAAATTTTACTCAACGAGCCCACCTGGTTGAGAGGTAATCGTACAATACGCGCCTGTTCAGCAAGTGCCTGAAGTATAGATTGTCGTATCCACCAAACAGCATAGGAGATAAATTTAAAGCCCCTGGTTTCGTCGAAACGTTGAGCTGCTTTTATCAATCCTACATTCCCTTCATTAATTAAATCAGGAAGGCTAAGTCCCTGGTTTTGGTACTGTTTTGCAACAGAAACAACAAAACGGAGATTTGCTTTCACTAATTTTTCCAACGCTTTCTGGTCGCCTACTTTAATTTTTTGGGCAAGTTGCACTTCATCGTCAGCCGTAATCATTTCTTCTTTACCAATATCCTGCAGATATTTGTCTAAAGACGCTGTTTCACGATTGGTTATTGATTTGGAAATTTTTAGCTGTCTCATTATGCTTTACTCCTTGCTTTAGTATTCACAATATATATGAACACTTTTTTTTCTAAAAAGTTTTACTGCCCCTCGTAATTTTTAGCATTTTACATGCCAAAGCCATACCATGCTCTTTTTCTGTTTGGATAAATACCTTCGATGAGTACACCCCCTTCGCGATCTTTTAATGCAGTGTAAATATCATCGGCGGTTCGTATGGGTTTTTTATCCACTGCAATAATAATAAATCCTTCCCGAATACCTACTTCACTTAGCTTTCCTTTTCCGATTTTAATAATTTTCAAACCATTTTTTATTCCTAATCTGTTGGCTTCATCTTTTGAAATACTTTCAAATTCTGCACCTAGCACAGAAATAACATCTTTCGATTCTGTTTTTACTAACTCAGTATTTCCTTCTTTATTTTTCAAGGTGAGTGACAGATGTAGTGTTTTTCCGCTTCTGATTATCTGTACATCTACTTTTGCCCCTGGGCTATATTGTGCTACACGTTCGAGCAATTCTGCCGTAGAGTTAGTTTCTACATTATCAATAGAAATAATAACATCTCCGGTTTTAACTCCCGCATCTTTAGCGGCTCCGTTTTCGGTAACATCATTAACATATACACCACGTAAACCGTCTAATCCTTCCTTTTCGGCAAAATTACCATCAATTTCACGAATAGAAACTCCAATGTAAGCCCTTTGTACTTCTCCGTATTTCATTAAATCATCTGTGATTTTTTTGGCAATATTGGAAGGTATTGCAAATGAATATCCTGCATACGAACCTGTATTTGAGGCGATAGCTGCATTTACGCCTATTAATTCCCCATTACCATTTACAAGAGCGCCCCCACTGTTACCTTTGTTTACAGCAGCATCGGTCTGGATATAGGATTCAATTGCACCTTCTATACCTAAAATATTAATATTCCGCGCTTTTGCACTTACTATACCCGCAGTAACGGTGGAAGTAAGGTTAAAAGGGTTTCCCACTGCAAGCACCCATTCGCCTACTCTTACATTATCGGAATTACCAAATTGTAAATAGGGAAGATTTTTGGCTTCTACTTTTATAAGTGCTAAATCAGAAGTTGGGTCGGTACCTATTATTTCGGCAGTAAAAGTGCGTTTGTCATTAAGCGTAACAGAAATTTTTTCGGCTTCCTGCACCACATGGTTATTGGTAACGATATAGCCGTCCTGCGAAATAATTACCCCGGAGCCAAACGCTTCAATAGGCTGAACCCTGTTCTGAAATTGTCCTCCAAAAGGGTCCATATTAAAAAAGTCATTGAAAAAATTATCATATACGCTGCTTTTCCGTTCGTACTCAGTTTTGATATGTACAACTGCATGTACTGTCATATTTGCAGCATTCGTAAAATCCGGACCAGTAACTGCAGTACCCGGTACATAATTTGCCATTTGTACCTGTGGTTGATCTACATACAAAGGTCGTGATGTTTGTTCCTTATTAATCAGTGAATAAGCGCCCAGCGATATCATTCCGCCAGCTACTGCCATTAAAATTGCTAAAACATACTTTTTCATAGGTTTAAGATTAAATTTTTCATTTTTCTACACAAATTTCATTCCTTTTTCTCTTTTCGTATATTAGATAAATTTTATCTTTTGGTAAGTGAAACGCTTTCAGAACTTCTAAAGTATAGAAGGTTATGTTAAAAAAAGTTAAACCCTGTTTCCCATAAAATATCTGGTTAATAATAGTAATTTTGCATTCGGTTGCGACAGCAGTTTCTGACATTTTAACATTGTATATGCTTACTGAATTTTTTAAATACCAGGGGACAGGAAATGATTTTATCATGATAGACAACAGAACTCATCATTTTGTTGCATCTCAGCATATTATTCGTACAATGTGCGACCGCAGGTGGGGAATTGGGGCGGATGGACTTATCCTTCTGGAAGAAGATTCAAAATATCCGTTCAGAATGGTATATTTTAATTCTGACGGAAGTGAAGCTACCATGTGTGGAAACGGCGGCAGATGCATCATTGCTTTTGCCTGCAAATTAAATATTATTGAAGATCAGACATATTTTTTAGCATCCGATGGTGAACATTTTGCCAAAGTGGTTGCCGAAGCACCTGCATCTGTTATTGTTTCCCTTAAAATGCAAGATGTATTAACCCCGCAACAACAGAATGAAGACTGGATTTTAAATACGGGAACCCCTCATTTTGTCCGGTTTGTAAGTGAAATTGACCACCTTAACGTTTATGATGAAGGGAAAAAGATTCGTTATAGCGAACCATTTGCAAATTATGGAATTAACGTAAACTTTGTTAAAATCACTGATAACAACCTGACAATCCGGACTTACGAAAAAGGAGTTGAAAACGAAACTCTTTCCTGCGGAACCGGTGCCACGGCATCGGCAATTGCCGCTTCATACAAGGTTAACAGTTCGGAATTTAATGTAACAACGAGAGGAGGCAAGCTCAATGTTCGCTTTACAAAAATTGAAAGTGGATTTTCAGATGTGTGGCTCGAAGGAGCTGCTACCTTTGTTTTCAAAGGGGAGTACCCATTGTAATTTTGTTGCACCTTATGAAACTGACTTTTCAAATGTGCGGGATAAAAACGTATGAAAATTATTGCAAATCAATATTTCTCAACCTTATTGTAACCAATAATTTACGAATGAAATACCTGCTTCTAATCTTACTAATTCCCTACATAAACCTGGGGCAACACAGTCCATCGCCACAATCCGGGAATTTATCGGTAATCAGGCACCACGATTTTTCATTCCATAAAACTTCTCAACCGGAAAATGAAGAATTACGCATTGAAAACCACATTTTTAACCCACACGATTCCCTGATTACTCCTTTGGTAAAAATTGCAACAAAAAACAGAGAAATAAAACTCAAATATCATATTATTAACGATTTATTTTATCCTTCACAAGCACAATTTCTTAGACAGGGCGATTCCGTTCAGCTCTGGGTTTCCACCGATAAACAAACGTACCATTTACTGGATATTATTGACAGGAATACTTTGAAAACGACGGGCAAAAACTATGTTTTATTGAAAAATATTTTTGTGTATAACGATAATCCTTTTGCGTTTCTTTACTGATGCAGTATCACTATAAGGATGGGTTTTATATTTTTGTTGCAATTTTTTTCAAATGATAAAAGGAAACAACATTTCATTGCGCGCCCCAGAACCGGAGGATATTCAAAAACTATTTGAATGGGAAAACGACAGGTCGCTCTGGCATTTAAGCAATACGGTCGCCCCGTTTTCGCGCTATATGCTCGAACAATACATTCTCAGCGCTTCAAATGATATTTTCAGTCAGAAACAATTGCGGCTGATGATTGACCTGCTTGATAATTCGGAGAAAACTGGCTGTATTGGCATTGTTGACCTGTTTGATTTTGAGCCTATACATAAAAGAGCGGGAATTGGTATTCTCCTGCATTCGGACTACCGGGAAAAAGGATTTGCCTCCCAAACCCTCGATTTACTCATGGCTTATGCAAAAGAAACCTTGTTGCTGCACCAATTATATTGCAACATAGAAACAAATAATACCGTAAGTATCAGACTTTTTCAAAAAAAAGGTTTTATTGTTTCCGGTACGAAGTTACAATGGAATTTTCATGGCAACCAATGGCATGATGAATTATTTTTGCAATGTTTATTATAATGTAAAAACAATATGACAACTGCGGGAAATCCATTTTTTACCTCGAAAAAGCAAAGAAACATAATAATTGTCGCACTTATCTCTGTTTTTTTATTGCTCGGCACTGCCGGATTTTTCTTTTACCGTATTTTCTTTGCCGGAAATGTACAATTAGCAAATAAAGAAACTGATTATCTGTATATTCCTACACATTCTTCCTTTAACAATGTTACCACAATTCTTAAAGAAAAAGGGATAATAAAAAATATGCGACTCTTTGTTTGGGTTGCAAAGCAAAAAGGATACCTTTCAAAAGTGAAGCCGGGCAAGTACAAAATTTTCAATGGGATGAGTACCAATAGCCTTGTCAACCTGTTACGTTCCGGAAAGCAGGAGCCCGTCAGAGTTATATTCAATTCTATACGGACTAAAGCCGATATGGCTTCCCGTATCTCAAAACAAATTGAGGCAGATTCGGCTTCGCTAATACAACAATTAAATAATGCCGGACTTGCAAAAAAATTTGGGCTAACCACTGAAAATATCTTAGTACTTTTTATCCCCAATACTTATGAATTTTGGTGGAATACGGATGCCGCTACTTTTATTGGTAAAATGTACCGGTATTATGCTGATTTCTGGAATGAGGAACGCCGAAATCAAGCAGCGGCAATCGGACTACAACCAGCCGAAGTAAGTATTCTTGCCTCTATCGTTGAAAAAGAAACCAATAAAGACGATGAAAAGCCAATGATTGCAGGAGTGTATCTTAACCGGCTTGCCCGAGGCTGGCACCTGGAAGCCGATCCAACCTTAGTTTTTGCTGCAAATGATTATACAATCCACAGAGTGCTAAATTGCCATAAAAATATTGATTCACCGTATAATACATATAAATATCCTGGGTTACCTCCTGGTCCCATTTGCATACCTTCCATTGCTTCTATACAATCCGTATTGCATTTTACCCGCCATCAATACTTGTTTTTTTGTGCAAAAGAGGACATGACAGGTTACCATAATTTTGCAGCCAATATTACACAGCACCGTGTTAATGCTGTACGCTACCAACAAGAACTTGATAAACGCAAAATAAAAAAATAAGATGGGTGCATTTAAAGCATACGATATCAGGGGTATATATAATAAAGATTTTAACCGGAACGACGTATATGCCATCGGATTTTTTCTTCCCGAACTATTGCATACCGACAAAGTGTTGGTAGGGAGGGATGCCCGTACATCTTCCGACGAAATTTTTGAAGCTTTAACCCGTGGTATTATTGATGCCGGTGCCGATGTTTACGATTTAGGTCTCGCTACCACGCCCCTTGTGTATTATGCCACTGCCTGTTTCGGTTTTGATGCTTCGGTACAAATAACTGCTTCACATAATCCTAAAGAGTATAATGGTTTAAAAATTTCTAAAACCGATTGTTTACCTGTAGGTTACGATACAGGGTTGGGTCAGTTGGAAAGCTGGCTAATCAACAATAAAGAAATAAAAACCTCTGACCGGAAAGGAAAAACCATTCCATTTGATGCCAAGACATCTTATGTTGCATTTTTAAAAAAATACCTGCCCAATATTTCTTCCTTAAACATGGCTATTGATTGTTCCAATGGAATGGTCTCACTTTTTGCAAGAGAAATTTTCGGAAATACGCCTCATTACCTTTTTGAAAATATTGACTGTAGTTTTCCCAACCACGAACCCAATCCGCTTGAGACCGAAAATACCGAGCCATTGCGCTACTTTGTAAAACAAAACCAATGCGATATCGGTTTAATTTTCGATGGAGATGCTGACAGGGTGATGTTTGTTGACGAAGCAGGAAACTTCATCTCGCCCGACCTCATGATTGCAATTGCAGGAATGTATTTTTCAAAAAAAATGGCAGTCGGGAGCAAATGTTTTGCGGATTGCGGCTGCGATTCAATGCAACCCCATAAGGCATTAATTGACATAAGAACTTCAAAATCTGTAAAAAATTACCTAAAAAAAACAGGGTATCAGGTAGAAATGTGGCGGGTAGGCAGGGCTTATGCAGCTATTAAACTCCGAGAAATTAATGGCTTATTTGGAGGAGAACTTGCAGGACACTATTATTTTCGCGATTTCTATTATTCTGATTCGGGTTTGCTTGCAGCGCTCATTTTGCTCGATGTTATTGCCGGCGAAAAAGCAAAAGGTAACAGTGTTTCGAAAATCCTGCAAAACGTTTCCCATGGGTATTTCAATTCGGGGGAAATCAATTTCCGTATCGGACAAAAAGAACAGGCTATGGAAGCTTTACGAAGCCATTTTTGTACTCTCGAAAATCCGGTGGCTTTTTACGATTTTGATGGATACCGCATCGAGTTTAACGACTGGTGGTTTAATGTACGCCCATCAAACACCGAACCTTACCTGCGTTTTATTGCCGAGGCTACCGATGCATCATTGTTAAAAACAAAGATTGAAGAGGTTAAAAAAATTATTCAGCAATTTTCCTGATTATCCGATTTTAGTTTTTTTATTCCATATCGGAGTTAAATTAATATTAAGATAGAATTATGGATTTTTTCAGCCTTTGTTTTTTAATTTCTTAAAAGCATTATCGTCTATAATAATTAGAATTGCTTTTTGCAGCTCGTTATCCAACGGGCTTACTATTTGGTAATATGATCCTACATCAAAAAGACTTCTGGCTATTAAACCTTTAATAACTAACGAAATATATTTTTCGGAAATAACAAAATCAGAATCTAATTTTTTCACGCCTTCTTTTTCGGCGTAATCTGTAAATTGTTTCAGGAAGTTTTCATCAGTAACAAAATTTACGGAAAAGTTGTTCAAATCGGGATAAGCCGCTTTCAAATCGGTGCGGTGGTCTTCTATATATTGCATAACAAACTGATTAATAATCCCTTTGCGAAATATTTCGCTGTAATATTTTGTAATAAAGGATGAATCCCAAGGGATAAAAATATCGGGCATAATGCCTCCGCCACCATAAACGGTACGTCCGTTGTTTGTACTGTATTTCAGAGAGTCAGGGAATTTGATACTGTCGGCATTCACCAGTTCGCCATGTTTGTATCGTTTGTAAAGGTCTAAATAATAATCTTCAAGACTTTCTTCATAAGGCCTTTGAATGCATCTGCCTGAAGGTGTGTGGTAACGTCCGGTAGTAAGGCGAATTTGTGTGCTGTCGGGTAGCTGGAACGGATGCTGAACCAATCCTTTTCCAAACGATCTTCTGCCGATAACTAACCCTCTGTCCCAGTCCTGTACAGCTCCTGCAACAATTTCGCTTGCCGAAGCGGAACCTTCATTTATCATCACTATCAGTTTTCCTTTTTCAAAACCACCTTTCTGGGTAGAATAAAAATCCTGACGTGGGCTTTTAAGTCCTTCGGTATAAACTTCCAGTTTACCTTTTTCAAGAAATTCGTCGGCAAGTTCAATTGCTATGTTCATATAGCCTCCCGTATTGTTTCTTAAATCGAGAATAAGGCTTTTCATTCCTGCTTTTTTTAAAGTATTAAGACTCAAAGTAAACTCATCCATCGAAGTTTGCGAAAATCTATCCAGTTTAATGTACCCGATATCGGAAGTAGCCATATAAGTGGCGTCAATGCTGTTCAAAGGAATTTTATCGCGGGTAATGGTATAAGATGTCAAGCCCTTAATCCCTTTGCGGAAAATGCTCACCACAACTTTGGTCCCCTTTTTACCACGCAGGCGATCCATCACATATTTTGTGTTCACTTTTTTCCCGAAAGCATTTTCTCCGTTTATTTTCACGATTTTATCACCAGCCATAATTCCAACTTTTTCTGAAGGTCCGCCAGAGATAGCTGCAACCACAAGGATAGTATCTTTGAACACCTGAAATTGAACGCCAATTCCATCAAATTTTCCCTCAAGGGGTTCATTGGCTTCACGAAGTTCTTCCTTTGAAATGTACACCGAATGTGGATCAAGTTCTTTCAGCATTTCGGTAATAGCGGTTTCGGTAAGTTTAGCCTCGTTTACACTGTCAACATAGGCAAACCGGATTATCTGCATTGCAGTTGCAAATTTTTGTACCGTTTGCCGCGAATCGTAACTTTGGGCTAAACCATTCCTGGTATTGGTAAACAATCCGATAACAAGAATAAGTACCAAATATTTGCTAAAAAAGAAAAAACGATTATTCATGATGCATAAATTTTATCAACTGACAAAAAGTCAACTAAGGATTAAAAATTCAAAAATACAAGAAAATGGTATAGGAAAGCAATGCAATGAAGCAATTATGAAAAATTAACAGATACATGGCTCGATTGTTGTTTACTTGCGACAAAACATTAATCATGTCAGACGAACGGGAAAAACTACTCCGTAGCATGCTGTTTCCCTTCTTTTTTATTGTTTTGCTTTGGTGCATTCAACTTTGCAAACAATTCTTTAATGCCGACCTGATATTTTTAGGCATTCTTCCTTTACGTGCAGAAGGTCTTCCTGGAATTATTACTGCCCCACTCATTCATGCTGACTATGCACATTTGGGTTCCAACTCTTTACCACTTTTCATGTTGGGTTCTGCCTTATTTTACTTTTACAGGGAGATTGCATTTAAAGTAATCGGGCTTTCATGGTTAATGACCGGAATCTGGGTTTGGCTTTTTGCAAGAGGGAACTCTTTTCATATAGGTGCAAGCGGGGTGGTTTATGCTTTGGCTGCCTTCCATTTTTTCAGTGGGTTTATCCGGCGCGAATCTAAGCTCATGGCATTTTCCTTGTTGGTTGTTTTTTTATACGGAAGTATGATATGGGGAGTTTTTCCTGAGTTTTTTCCACACAAAAATATCTCCTGGGAATCGCATCTTATGGGTTCCATAGCAGGTTTTATTCTTTCGGTATATTTTCGTAACGATGGGATACAACGTAAAGTTTACCAATGGAACGAAGAAGAAGAAGAGGAAGATGATGATGAAAATAGCCCATGGAAACAAACCGAGGAGACCCCGCCTTCACCCTCCGAAGAACAGAAAGATGACAGCAACAAACCGTTTCTGTCTGTCCATTATGAAATTAAAAAATAAGGTTTTGCCCTTAATTTACCGGAATTAATCCCGCCCATGCATCATCGTTAGTAACTTGCGTGCAATAAAAAATACTATAATAGCAAGTACAAGCATAAAAATGGCAATGGAAGCAAAAATGGTTCCTGCACCCAACTCTTTAACATATCCTACAAGAAAACCGCTTATCAAGTTTGCCAAAAAATTGGAACAAAACCAAACTCCCATAAAAAGTGAAGCTAATTTCATCGGAGCCAGTTTGGTTACCATTGAAAGACCTATCGGAGAGAGACACAATTCGCCTATTGTATGAAAGAAATAGGTAGCTATCAGCCAAAAAAGACCTGCCTTAACGTTTACATCTGATACATCACCCCCGCGTTGTGCTATGGCACCCAGAATAAACATAAAACCAATTGCAAGAAAAACCATCCCAATTCCCATTTTTACAGGTGTTGAAGGATTTTTCCCTTTTCTTGATAACGCCATCCATAACCAGGAAAAAAACGGAGACAGGATTACAACAAACAAAGGATTAACACTCTGAAACCATTCGGTAGGTATAGTCCAACCGGCTACCGTTCGATTAATAAATCTTTCGGTGTACAAATTGAAAGATGAACCGGCTTGTTCGTAGCCAGCCCAGAAAAAAGTAACGATAAACAGCAAAACCACAATTACGGCAATTCTATCTTTTTCTTCTTTTGTCAATGGCGTTTTTTCAATTTGTATAGCTTTATTTTGTTGATGTTTTGGCACTTTGCCCAAATTGCCCAAATATCGGGGAGCCGTTATAACATAAGCAATTAATCCTAAAGCCATACCTGTTCCGGCAGTAATAAAGCCGTAACGATAGCCATAAGTTTGGCTGAAATACCCACAAAGGATGGGTGCCAGAAATACTCCGGCATTGAACAACATATAATATATGGTAAAAGCACTGTCGCGACGTTTATCGCCCTGCTGGTATAAATCGCCAACCATGGTTACAACCGTAGGTTTAAAAAAACCATTGCCCAATATCAGCAAGGTAAGCCCGCCAATAAAAGGCAACAAACTGTCATCAATAGCACAGGTAAAATGCCCCAGCATAATAAGTACCCCGCCAATGAAAACAGAACGACGTTCACCCAAATAACGGTCGGCTAACCAACCTCCCAACAAGGGAAATAAATAACATAGTCCCGTAAAAATTCCATAAATTTTTCCGGCAAAGCCATCATCCCAGCCCATGCCACCCAAATGCCCGGAGGAAGGACTCAGTGCACTATTAACCATGTACAAAATAAGAAAAGCCCGCATTCCGTAATAGCTGAAACGTTCCCAAGATGCTGTTAACGCAAGCATATACAATGCAGATGGTTGTTTCATAGTAGCCTGTTTTTCCATTTTTTTATAGATTTGAGGAGCTAAAATATTAAAATATTACATATCCCATTCATGAATTTTACTAATTTTGACCTCCTATGCCACTTATTACCCTGCTGGGACCTACTGCTACCGGGAAAACGAGGCTGGCAGCTCTTTTGGCTGCAGCCTGTAATGGCGAAATTATAAGCGCCGACAGCCGCCAGGTTTACCGAAAAATGAATCTTGGAACCGGAAAAGATTATAATGACTATATTGTTAATGGTAAGCAAATTACTTATTATTTGATTGATATTGCCGATCCTGGCTACGAATACAGTGTTCATGAATTCCAGCGTGATTTTCACTTAGTATTCCAGGATATCCTCTCTCGCATAAAACAACCCATTCTTTGTGGAGGTACTGGTTTATACTTGGAAGCAATTCTGAAAGGTTACCGGCTACCGGCTATACCGGAAGATACATCTTTGCGAAATTCGCTCAATCTGCTTAGTGATGAAGAGCTTTGTACAAAGCTTTCAAGATTAAAATCACTTCATGCCACTACAGATACCGTAAACCGAAACCGGCTATTGAGAGCCATCGAGATAGAAACCTGGCTTCAGAAAAATCCGGATATCAAGTCTTTTCAGCCAGTTCCATCAATTATTTTCGGTATTAACTTTCCCCGCGAAATCATAAGGCAACATATTACACATCGTCTGCAACAACGTTTGGAAAACGGAATGATAGAGGAAATTCAGCAAATACTCAACTCGGGAGTCCGTCCCGAAACATTAAAAGCTTATGGGCTTGAGTACAAATATATTACCCAATACATAATCAAAGAACTTACCTATAACGAAATGTTTACTTTGCTCAACACAGCCATACACCAATTTGCAAAACGGCAGATGACCTGGTTTCGTCGTATGGAACGCAACGGTTTGCCTATCCGATGGATTGATGGTAACTTGCCAGATAAAGAAAAAGTGAACCGTATTCTTGAGGTAATATCATTAAAGAAATAAGCAAAATATAGCAGCGGTTTCTGTTTTTATTTTTGTGTAAGTTCCTGAAAAATCTTTTCGAGATTTCTTTCCGGTTTATGTAACGATAGAATAAACAAATCATTATCTTTTGCAAAATGATTAATAGTATTTCTGATATCAATATCCGATACGGATTCCATTTCCCAGAAATTACCATTCATTTTTTTTACCCTCTTAACGCCCGGTATTCCTAAAAGTGTTTTCTCGGCAATTTCCTTGTTAAATTCCACAATGATAATTTCATTTTTAATGGAAGATTCTGAGAGATGCTGCATTTGGTCATCGGCAATAATTTTTCCTCTGTCAATTATGATAGCCCTACTGCAAATAGCCTCAACCTCCTGCATTATATGCGTAGAAAGCATCACCGTTTTTTCCTTGCCAATATTTTTAATAAGATTTCTAATTTCAACGATCTGATTGGGATCAAGCCCGGTGGTGGGTTCATCTAAAATAAGAACGTCAGGATCATGAATCAACGCCTGAGCCAACCCAACACGTTGTCGGTATCCCCTGCTCAAAGTGCTTATTTTTTTCTTTTGTTCCAGTTCTAATCCGGTTATTGCTATCATTTCCTGTACCCTTGCAGAAATATTAAAATCAGGTTTGTAAATACCGGCAACAAACTCGAGATATTCCTTAATATACATTTCAGTGTATAACGGGTTGTTTTCGGGTAGGTATCCTACTTTTTTACGAACTTCTACAGATTGCTCAACAATATCATAACCATATACCCTTACATTGCCTGCTGTGGGAGGTATAAAACAGGTTATTATTTTCATCATCGTAGTTTTTCCAGCTCCGTTAGGACCCAAAAATCCAATAATCTCACCGGGTTTTATGGTAAATGAAACATCATCAAGCGCTTTTTGTCCGCTATATATTTTTGTAATATTCTGAACTTCAATTGACATTTCGAATTTCTTTTAGCCTACAAAATTATAAAATACCCGGACTTTTATGTTGTCCGGGAACTGTTTAAAAAATATTTTATGCTTATTTTTTACAATTATGATGATTATTAAATTATAAATAGCTGAATACTACTATTTTTTTAAAATTGTTTTATAATTTTTATTTTTTTTGCAAAAAATATTTTTCAGAGATGTATAACAAATTCATTTTTTTTTGATAAAGGATGTATAGTTTAAAATTAGAACAAATTCATTATAATCAATGCACTTAAAATTATGAAAAACAAGTTTTTTATTCTGATGTTTATCTGTATGCTTAATATACAGCCACTTATGTCATTTGCACAAAAAACCAGCATTCATGGATCAGTAAATTATCATAACGACCCCAGTAGCCCCATGCAGGGTGTTACTCTTTATCTTAAAACATTAACAAATACAATATTAGATAGTACAACAAGTAACCCAAACGGAGTTTACACATTTCATAATATTGCAAACGGTTCTTATATTGTTAGCGCTACCTACAACCAGCCTCCGCTTGGAGTAGGAATTGAAGATGCACAACTTGTAATGTTATATCTGAATAATCAGATTACTTTTGATGTATTACAAAAACTGGCAGCTGATGTTACAGGCGATGACACAATTACAATAGCTGATTATGATACAATTATGAATCATTGGCTGCTTACGGGATTACCTTTCCCTGCAGGAAACTGGGTATTTACCGATGACACGATAGATGTTTCAAAAGGAAAAGACAACCCTCCTACTACCGGTGGCTCAAGTTCCGGAGATGTTGGAGGCGTTTTTCTTCCTGGACAAAAACCCAAACCCATGATTTACCCGAATTGCGAAGAGACCGTAACAGCACAAACAAAGAATAGTTTTGCTATTCCTTATACTATTTCCTCCCATATGAATATTGGAGGTATGGGATTTGTTATTAACTATCCATCTGATTTAATGACTATTAATAATATCAAGTCCCCATTTGGCGAGATTGATTACAAAGTAATAAACGACAAAATCTACATTTCCTACTTAAGCCCTTGTATGCTTCCCCATGAAGTATTTACCGGGGATGTTATTTTTACCATTGAAGGTACAACAACCGATGCTTTCATCCAAGATAAAGAAATTGCACTCGTTATTGACCCGTTTTTTAGTCAGTTAAATGATAAAAAAGGTAAAATTTTTGCTGGCGAAAGCGTTACCTTCCCAAAAGTGGTGTGGGAAGCCAGTCCGTTAGGGTCTGCAGGAGTATATCCTAATCCGGCATCTGAAACTGTTAATTTTGTTTTTTCTATTGAAAAAGAAGGGTATGTACATTTAAAAGTATATAATGCAACAGGTGAAATAGTTAAGCAGTATTCAAGAGTATATCAGCAGGGAATGCAAAATATTAATTTAAATACTGACGATTTACAAAGCGGAATATACTTTTATAGTATTCTTTCTCCCGAAAACAGGCTGATGGAAAAAGGAAAACTAATGATAAACAATTAGTTTTTTATTGCTAACATATGGTTTATAGAGAGGTTATTGCCTCTCTTTTTTTTTCATCCTAAAAAAAATTTCTCACTAGTTCTATTTATTTTTAAATTACAAAGAATTGTTTAATACATTTACGGGCATTAAAAAACAGCCTTTGCATAAGGGAGATGTGCAAAGGTCTGCTAACAGATGTAGTGGAGAATAATGAAGAAAGACAGGGTATTACTATTTGCCATTAGTGTATATTTATGCTTAGGGGTCATTGGCGTTTATTATTTGAAAAAAGATTCTCTATCCTTTTCTAAGTTCGTACCCACCGAAAAAAAAACCAATGCAAATACGTTTCTATCTGCTGAAGATTTTTACAAAAAAAAGGACTACGAAACTGCCCTTGCCCTGTACCAAACTGTACTGAAAACTGCTCTTAAGAAAAAAGACACTCTCTTGCTAATTCAATGCCAGATTAAAATGGCAAATTGCTACAGGTTTGAAAACAAATTTGATAATGCTTTAACTATCATTGATTCTGCTGAAAGTCTTTTTATGTCAGGGCAATTCTCCAATAACCTTTTGCAAGCAGAAATTTTTCTTGCAAAAGGTTCTGTTTTAATGAATACGGGGAAAAATCAGCTTTCAATTCAACTTTTAAACCAGTCAGTTTCATTATTTGTTAAAATATTAGGTAAAAACAATTCTATCCTATCATTACCCTATAATAACATAGGAACTAATTATTTATATTTAGGCGACTTTAAAAAATCAATAGAGTATTATACGAAAGCTTTAAGCATAGCACAAAAAAATGCGATTATAGATAAGGCAGATATTGCTATGTATCACCAGAATCTGGGAATAGCATTCGCCAGGACAGGCGATTATGATAGAGCTTTAATGGAAATGAATACTAATTTACAGATAAATCAAAATATTTTAAAACAAAATGACCCAGCGTTAGGAAATATTTATCTTAACTTCGGACAATTAAATTACCTTTTCAGTCAATATAAAAAAGCTGAAAATTATTTAAATAAAGCGGAGCAGATTTTTAAAAAAAATAAAAAAAATAAAAATTACGAATTAAGTTTAACTTTATTAAATAAAGGAAATATTTTTAATGCAATTGCAGATTATGACAAGGCTCTTGAATATTACTTGGAATCCATATCTATTTTAAAATCTGTATATAATGAAAGTCATCCATATTATAGCCTTTTATATTCAAATATTGGTTATGTATATATGCAAAAAGGCATGTATTCCAAGGCTCTCAGTTATTTATTCAAAAGCCTGCAAACCTATCATAATACATCGGATAAAATCAGGATTTACCGTAACCTTGCAAAATGTTATCAACAAATTAACGATAAAAACAATGCAACCTTATATTTTGAAAAATCTATTGAAATAGCCGAAAGCATCAATGGGATTAGCCATGTAGAAACCGCCCAGTCATATCTCGAGTATGCCAAATACTTATCCCAAACAGGAAACTATAAAAAAAGCATAGATTATTTTAATATCTCACTATCAATATATAAAAATAAATTTGGTGAAAAAAACAGAGATGTAGCAAATTGTTATACACACATAGGTATCCTATATTACAACAAACATGATTATAACACTTCCACCTATTATTTTCATAAGGCTTTGGTATCACAAAGCCCTGTTTTTAACAATGGTAATTTATTAACCAACCCCGATGTTAATGCTTTACCCACCGATTATTATGCATTGAATGCTCTTACATATAAAGCCAATGCTCTGCTAAACAATTACATTCAAACTACAAAAAAAAGAATTACTTACTTAAAAGCAAGTTTTGAGACTTATAGCCTTGCCTTGGCACTTACCGAACGGATAAGGATGTCGTATCTGGCTGAGGATAGTAAATATCTTATTAATAGTGAGCAAAAAAATATGGTTAACGCCGGACTTTATACAGCTTTACAACTGTATAAAGTAACCGGTGAGGAAAAATATCTTGAAAAATCATTTGAATTTTCTGAAAAAGGCAAATATGCAATTTTGCTCTCAGGCATTAAAGAATTGGAAGCTACTCAAATTGGCAATGTACCTCGCAATCTTTTAGAAAAAGAACGAGAAATTAAACACAGACTATCGGTATACGAAAACTATCTGTACACCGAAAAATCACTTGAACAATCCAATTCGGAGAAAATAGTGTTATGGGAAAAAAAGATTTTTAACCTGAATCAACAACACGACAGTTTGGAAAAAACTTTAGAAACATCCTATTCTGATTATTACAAGTTGAAATATAGCACACAAACTATTGGGGCAAGGCAAGTTCAGGAAAAAGTACATCCTGATCAGGCGTGTATTTCTTATGTCCTTTCCGATTCGCTTCTTTTTACATTTTGTATCACAAAAACGGAAATTATTGCATATCAAACACCCGTTAACCAGGAATTTGGGAAAAACCTCACCAAAATGCGGTCTCTGTTGACCCAGTACGATGCATTGAACTATACAAGGCTGGAATACGATTCTTTTATTCAGACATCGAGAAATTTGTACAAAATATTGATTGAACCCATCGCTGATAAAATAAAAGGGAAATCTCTAAAAATAATACCTGACGACAAACTGGGTTATCTTCCTTTTGAAGTTCTGCTTACCTGCGAGCCCCGGAGGGGAAGAATGAACTTTAAAACCCTTCCTTATCTGTTTTTACAAAACGACATCAGCTATTCCTATAGCACTACAATCAATTTCAGCAAAAATAAGAAACACAATTTCAGCAATGTGAAAGTACTTGCGTTTGCCCCCGATTACCAAGCTTATGGCAATAAAAACCCGATTTTCAACCTTCCATCTCTGCCCGCTGCACAAGACGAAATAAAGTGTGTAAAAGATATTGTCGGAGGAAAAATTTTCACAGGAAAAGATGCAACAGAAGCTAATTTTAAAAAGAAAGCTGGGAAATATAGTATTTTACACTTGGCAATGCATACACAGATAAATGATGAAAATCCTATATATTCGAGATTAATATTTTCACCATCTCCGGATTCTCTCAACGAAGGATTGCTTTATGCCTACGAACTCTTCAATATGAAACTTAATGCACAATTAGCCATGCTCAGTGCCTGCAATACAGGAAGTGGTAAACTCAGCAAGGGCGAAGGGATCATGAGCATGGCACGGGGCTTTATCTATGCAGGGGTTCCCAGTATTATTCTTACCCTTTGGTCGGTAAACGATGCCTCCAGTGCCGATCTTGTAAAAAGTTTTTACCAATACCTTTCCAAGGGACTAAACAAAGATCAGGCACTACAACTGGCAAAAAAGGATTACCTACTTCATACCGATCCACTTAAATCACACCCTTTTTTCTGGGCAGCTTATGTTGAAATTGGAGACACAAATCCCATTAACAAAGGTATTAATTATTTGTGGTGGATAATTGCCGGGCTTGTTATCACTACAACCATAATTACAGGAGCTGTTATCATTGCCCGAAGAATTTATAGTACATAAATCCCATTACATTCTTAATGGGCATTTCTATTCCCGGTAAAGTAATAAATATACCTTTGCAGTAAAAAATTAACAGTGGTCTATCCTGGAAACTTTGAGCAGAAAACAGGTTTTGATTCCATCAGGCAGATGATTGTCAATGCCTGCCTAAGTACATTGGGAAAATATTTTGCAAAAAAAATGCACTTTTCTTCCCAAATTGAAATCATTGGCAAATTACTTGACCAAACGGAAGAATTTAGACAATTGTATTTATTCGACGATCCGTTTCCTTCCCAAGATTATTTTGATCTCACCAGCGAATTCGACAGATTAAAAGCCGAAGGAACCTACATTCCACCCGAACAATTGCTGGAACTGAAGCTTTCTCTCAGAACATTATTAGATGTCATTTACTATCTTACAAAACGAAATAAAAAATATCCGGCTCTACTTGCCCTTACCGTAAATATTTATTCTGAAGACATCATCCTTAGAGATATTGAACTTATTATCAATGAAAAAGGAGAAATACATAACCATGCTTCCCCCGAGCTATCCAAAATAAGAAAAGACATACAATCGAAAGTTGCATCTGTAGAACGAAAAGTGTATCAATCTCTTTCGCTGGGTAAAAAGGAAGGCTGGCTGGTGCAGGATGCAGAAATAACCATACGAAACGGTCGCCTCGTAATCCCTGTACCTGCTTCTTATAAAAGGAAAATAAAAGGCTATATTCACGACGAATCGGCTACCGGGCAAACCGTATTTATTGAACCTTCAGAAGCTTTCGAAACCAATAACGCCATTCGGGAACTCGAAATAGCTGAACGACATGAAATTATTCGAATTCTTACTCTTTTTACCGACACCCTCCGCCCACAACTTTCCGAACTGATACAAGCATATCGTTTTTTAGGACTTGTAGATTTTATTCGCGCAAAAGCATTGGTTTCAGTACAGTTGAATGCAATACGACCGGACATACACAACAAGCCCCTGATACAATGGAAACAAGCTGTTCATCCTTTGCTTTTTTTGTCGCATCAGCTACAAAACAAAAAAGTAGTGCCGCTCGATATATCACTCGACGATAATGAAAGAATCCTTGTAATCAGCGGACCCAATGCAGGTGGAAAATCTGTTTGTCTGAAAACTGCAGGCTTACTTCAGTACATGTTGCAATGTGGTTTGCTTATCCCGGTAAAAGAAGCCTCAGAAGCAGGAATTTTTCATACACTTTTTATTGACATAGGTGATGAACAATCGCTTGAAAATGACCTTAGTACATATAGTTCACATCTATTGAATCTGAAAAATATTCTAAAAAATGCTGATAAAAATACCCTTTTTCTGATTGATGAATTTGGCACGGGTACAGATCCTCACTTGGGCGGAGCTATTGCTGAAGCCGTACTGGAAGAACTCAGCCGGAAAAATTCCATGGGAATTGTAACCACTCACTATTCTAATCTGAAACTTCTTGCCGAAAAAACAGCAGGAATAATTAATGGAGCTATGCTGTTCGATAATAGCAAAATGCAACCTCTTTATCTATTGAAAATTGGAAAACCAGGTAGTTCATTTGCATTTGAAATTGCCCGCAACATAGGTTTTCCTGAAAAAATTCTGCAAAATGCAGCCGAAAAAACCGGCACATCCCAGTTAGATTATGAACAATGCCTTACGGAACTAGAAACAGAAAAACTTGCGTTAGAAAAGGAATTTCAACAACTCAGGGCGGCAGATACCCTTCTCTCCGAACTGATTGCAAAATACAAGAAATTGTATAACGACCTGGATGCAAAAAAGAAAGAAATTATTTCCAGTGCCCGTTTCGAAGCCAAAAACCTGCTAACAGATGCAAGTAGCCTTATTGAAAAAACAATAAAGGAAATACGGGAAAATCAGGCAGAAAAATCGGCTACAAAGGCGGGAAGACAAGAAATTAAGGCACTAACCGAAAAACTACAGGAAGCAACGCCACAAATAGAAAACACATCCCATGATAACCCAGAATCAATCAGCTTGCAAAATGAAACCGAAAGTCCAAAATCGGATATAGAAACCCCTTTACGGAAGGGCGATAAGGTATGTATTATTGGTCAGGATTTTACAGGAGAAATCCTTGAAATAGATGATGAGGAAGCGTTGGTTGCCTTTGAAAACTTCAAAATTAAAACTTTGCGCCAACACATAGAAAGAGCAAGTGAGGAACCGAAAGAAAAAAGAAAAACGGGTAGCCGATATTCCGGCATCATTAACGACATCAACGCCAAAACTACAGAATTCAGTCTCCGGCTCGATGTTAGAGGACAACGAGCCGAGGCAGCCCTTAATACAGTACAAAAATACATTGATGAAGCTATTTTACTTGGAGTGTTCGAAGTGAATATTCTTCACGGAAAAGGAAATGGTATCCTTCGTCATCTTATCCGCGAATATTTAAGTACGGTGCGCGAAATCAAACAGTTTTACGACGAGCGTATCGAATTTGGCGGACATGGAATAACTATTGTAAAATTCAGATAACATGGAAAATATACAACATTGGGCAAACGAATTTCCTTCAGCGGTTACCATTGCCAATATGCAGGGAGTGATAGTGTATATGAATGAAAAAGCCTCAGCTACCTTCGAAAAATACGGAGGGAAGAGCTTGATAGGAAAAAGTCTTTACGACTGCCATTCCGAATCTTCACGCGAAAAGCTGAAACTGCTTATCAACAAACAAGCGTCAAATACCTACACCATTGAAAAAAATGGAATAAAAAAACTCATCCACCAATCGCCCTGGTATCAAAACGGAAAATGTGCAGGCATAGTGGAACTTTCTATTGTATTACCACCTGATATGCCCCATTTTATCAGGTAGACATTGTTCTCAGTTCTTAAACTTTCAATTGAAACTGTCTTTTGGGTGGGTTTTCTGTTTTTTGATTAAATATGCAGGGAAATTTTTCATGTATATAATAATCTATTAAAAGGTGTAACCATTAATAATTCTTTACTGGTAATTTTCAATGGGGTTTACAGTTCGCATTATTAAAATCATTCTGCTTATTTGGATTTGACTTTCACGGAATAAAAAAAAACAGATATAAAACTTTAACGTAAATTTTAAGCTATTCCAATATATATAATAAAATATATTTTAATATTATATATGTATTCTTTATTCTTATTAATTATTATTTTATCATAATAGGTATGTCGGTGAGAGAAATTTTTATGAAATAAATTATATGATAACATCATTAACAAGAATATTTTATAAATAATATCATCTTGACAACTCCATTAATTACAATTTATTAACTAATATAAATAAATTCCATTCTATATATTAATATAAGCTGTTTAATTTTATATAATTATTTTACCTTATTAGTGTCATTTCGTTTTAATTTTTGAGCAATGAATGAAGATTGAAAAAATTTACGTACGTTTGCTTTCAATTTTTCTTTTGTTTTTAGCTGAATATCAACAAATAATGATTTTTAAAAAAAATATTTTTATAAAGTATAACAATTCAGTAAAAAATGGATAAACAGATGAATAATGGATAAAGAAAACGATGTAAAACTTATTGAAGGTTTACGTGAAAGAAACAATAAAACAATTAGCGATATCTATAAAAATTATTTTCCACCCATTAAACAATACATTTTAGTAAATGGAGGAAGTGCTAATGATGCGGAAGATATTTTTCAGGAAGCAGTTGTAATTATTTATACCAAACTTACAAGAGAATGTTTTACACTTACAAGTTCTTTTTTTACTTATTTGTATTCTATTTGCAAACATTTATGGTTACAGGAGTTATGGAAACGCAACAAAGTATCCCAAGCTGTATATGATAACAAAGAATTGTTTGATTATAATTCCTTGCCCATTGAAACAGAAAATATAATGGCAAGTATTGAAATAGAAAGGAATGCCATGATTCAAAAGCATTTTCTATTATTGGGTAAAGATTGTCAAAAAATTTTGCTTATGTCGGCAAACAACATGACACCGGGACAAATAACAGAAGAAATGCATTATGTAAGTGAAGAATATGCAAGATTGCGAAAGTTTAAATGCAAAGAAATATTAAAAAAATATATTTTAAGAGACCCAAATTTTGCTAAAATTTTTGAAATATGATTCAAAAACAAGATTACTACCGGCTTCTCGAACATTATTTTAATAATAAAATGATGGGAAAAGAATTGGAATGGTTTGAAAAAGAGGTAAATAATGATAGAATGCTGGCACTTGATCTGCGACTTGAAAAACAAATTAACCAAGCATTAGTACAACAAGATATTATTGATTTAAGAAGCAAACTACTGAAAGCAAGAGAGAAAAGTAGGCAAACCTTCAAATTAGCCTCAATACCTGTATTTGGCGATAAAAAATACATGGCAGCGGCTGCAGTTGGCATAATGCTGATGATGAGCGGTGGGTATTATCTTACTCATAACTATTTTTCGACCAAGGAAACTTTGTTTGAACAATACTTTACTGCCGAACCATACAGAGACACAAAACGTTCTGACAGTCAGGTCGCTTCTGAAGGCATTGTTTATTATAACAATAAACAATACACCCAGGCATTAATTATTTTCGAAAAATTGCTCAAAAACAACCCCCAAAATATCGCATTCCGCTTTTATTCCGGTATATCTTATATCGAAACAGGGAACCTTCCAAAAGCCATTTCCTATTTTCAAATGATTATCGAAAACGGGGATAATTTGTACATTGAACATGCCGAATGGTATCTCGGACTAAGCTATCTGAAAGCTGGAGATACAATAAAAGCCCAAAAGCTATTTGCTACAATTGCGTCGCATCCTTCGCATTATTTCAGAGAGCAAGCTGAAAAAATATTGAACAAAGCAGAATAGTTTTCTAATAAATACTTCAAACACATTACTTTTTTATACCAGCACTATAGTCTTTGTGATTTACAAACCCAATCAAAATAGTTTTCCGTTGCAATTTTGTATGCAATAACATGGGATCGTAAATAATTATAAATCTGAGTTAGCATAAGGTTGCAAACCATTTTTGTAATATTTCAGTATGTTACATTCCGCCGCAGGCGATGAATTATTGATCTCCTGACGGAGAACCCACAGAAATAAAAAACCTTTTCTATTGATATTAAAACCTTAACGGGTTAATAGTAAAACATATTTTATCCTGAACTCAGGTTATAAGTTTTATTATTACGATAATACCTTCCGCCATTACGATAATGCTTTCCGCCATTATGATGATTCTTTTCGCCATTTCGATGATTCTTTCCGCCGTTTCGATAATGCTTTCCGCCGTTTCGATGATGTTTTTCGTTGATGGAAAGCATCATCATAATACTGTCTATTGGGTTTTTATAAAGGTTTGGCTAAATAGTAACCTGAGCTGGCATAAGGTTGTAAACTATTCCTGGAATATTTAAGTATGTTACATTTCGCTGCAGGCGATAAATGTTAATAGAATGTTGGTTTTTTATAAAAGATTGTCCGTAGGGCATTCATTATTGATCTTCTGACAAAGAATCCACCAGAAATAAAAAATCTTTTCTATTGATAATAAAACCCTGACGGGTTAATAGTAAAACATGTTTTGTCCCGGGCTTAGGTTTTTAATTTATATTTAGGGATTAGGGAGTTGAGAGCTAAGGGTTGAAGAGTACAAATTTTAAAGTTTATCATCAAACATTCAAAATTCAACTTCGCACCTAATAAAAGTAAGATTGTACCTGACAAATAATGAGCGAACAGGATAATTTTTCGTTTTTACTTCTTCACTTTTTATATCCTTTTTCTCCTTTGCAAAAAGAAAACCCCAGTGGGAACCAGGGTTTTCGGAAAAACGTACTCTGTTAAAGCTTTTATTTTGCATATTTAAAATTCATGCCGAGGTAGTGAGCGCTGTTTCCCAGCATTTCTTCAATACGGAGTAATTGATTATACTTGGCAATACGGTCAGTACGACTGGCAGATCCGGTTTTAATCAATCCTGTATTTAAAGCTACAGCAAGGTCAGCAATGGTAGTATCTTCTGTTTCGCCTGAGCGATGACTCATAACGGCAGTATAAGAATTACGATAAGCCAAATTAACGGCGTCAATGGTTTCAGTAAGGGTTCCAATCTGGTTTACCTTAATCAGGATAGAATTGGCAACTTTTCTATCAATACCCTGTTGCAGACGTAATACATTCGTTACAAATAAATCGTCGCCCACCAGTTGAATTTTATTGCCTAACATATCTGTCAGAAGTTTCCATCCGTCCCAGTCGTCTTCAGCCATTCCGTCTTCGATAGAGATGATAGGGTATTTATCTATCCAGTTTTTCCAATAGTCTACCATTTGAGCAGGTGTTAATTTATCACCTGTTGATTTGTGAAGATGGTACACATTTTCTTCAGGAATGTAATATTCGGAAGAAGCGGGGTCAAGGGCGATACAAACATCTATACCGGGTTTGTATCCGGCTTTTTCGATGGCTTGTAGGATAACTGTAACGGCTTCTTCATTCGATTTAAGATTGGGGGCAAAACCACCTTCATCGCCTACGTTGGTTGAATAACCAAGTTTTTTTAATACAGATTTTAGATTATGGAATACTTCAGCGCCCATACGAATGGCTTCGCTAAATGAATTTGCACCTATGGGCATAATCATGAACTCCTGAAAATCTATACTATTATCAGCATGAGAACCTCCGTTAAGGATGTTCATCATGGGAATAGGAAGCGTATTGGCATTGGTTCCGCCAATATAACGGTAAAGAGGCTGGGCGGTATGTTGTGCTGCAGCATGGGCTACGGCTAAAGAAACACCGAGGATGGCATTGGCTCCGATGTTTCCTTTGTTGGCAGTACCGTCAATTTCAATCATCCGGCGATCAATTTCATTCTGGTCAGTAATGTAATAGCCTTTGAGTTCTTCGGCAAGAGTTTTGTTTACGTTTTGAACGGCTTTTAGCACGCTTTTTCCGAGGTAATAGCTATTATCGCCATCACGTAGTTCAACGGCTTCGTGTACTCCGGTGGAGGCACCGGAAGGAACAGCAGCTCTGCCTACGATGCCGGAATCAGTCATAACATCCACTTCAATAGTGGGGTTGCCGCGTGAGTCAAGTATCTGGCGGGCATAAATGTTTGCAATAGTGCTCATAATCTTTTTTTAATTAATGTTTATTAAAATAAAAAAGGATAAAGTGCTGCGACACTTTATCCCTGTATGTTCTATTTTTTTAACTCTATTCCTTTTCGCTATTATCGGTAGTAGTATCTGTCATCGGTTCGTCTGCTTGCGTTGCAGGTTTGGGTTCAGCAACGGGTTTAGCAATTTTGGCAGCAGGTTTTCCGGTTTGGGTTTCAGTGGTTTTTTTCTTTCCACTTCCACGACGGCGGGTAGTTTTTGTTTTCTTTTCTTCCTTGGTACCGAGGAGAATTTCGTTGTAGTCAACCAGTTCCATCATGCACATAGAAGCATTATCGCCGAGGCGGTTTCCAGTTTTAAGAATACGGGTATACCCTCCGGGGCGGTTGGCAATTTTCAGTGAAATATTTCTAAAAAGTTCCGAAACGGCTTCTTTGTTTTGCAAATAGCTGAAAACGATACGACGTGAATGTGTAGAATCATCTTTTCCACGGGTAAGCAGAGGCTCAACATACGGACGCAACGCTTTGGCTTTAGCAAGAGTGGTATATATTCGTTTATGTAAAATAAGCGACGATGCCATGTTAGAGAGCATGGCTTTACGGTGAGTACTCGTACGACCTAAGTGGTTTACTTTATTTTGGTGTCTCATTTCAATTAATCCTTATCTAATTTATACTTTGCAACATTTATTCCAAATTCAAGATTTTTTGCTCTTACAAGGTCTTCCAGTTCGGTAAGGGATTTTTTTCCGAAGTTGCGGAATTTAAGCAAATCGTTTTTGTTAAAGGCTACCAGCTCGCCCAGAGTTTCCACGTCGGCAGCTTTCAGACAATTTAGTGCACGAACCGATAAATCGAGATCAACTAACTTGGTTTTCAACAACTGACGGATGTGAAGTGTGTTTTCGTCGAACTCTTCCGTAACGGCTTTTTCTTCTACATCAATAGTTATTTTTTCGTCAGAAAAAAGCATAAAGTGTTGAATAAGTATTTTAGCGGCTTCTTTCAGTGCATCCTTAGGAGCAACAGAACCATCGGTACTAATTTCGAACACTAATTTTTCGTAATCGGTTTTTTGTTCTACGCGGAAATTTTCAATCACATACTTTACATTAACAATGGGTGTATGGATAGAATCAATGGCAATAGTACCTATGGGTGCATTAAGAATTTTGTTTTCTTCTGCCGGTACATATCCTCTGCCCTTATCAATGGTAATTTCCATGATGAGTTTCACGGTATTTTCCATGTTGCAAATAATCAGGTCAGGGTTCAGCACCTGGAATACTGACATGTATTTATTGATGTCGCCTGCTGTAAAAGCAGTTTGTCCGCCTACTACTATGCGTACTTTTTCGGAGGTTTCCGACTCAAGCAATTTTTTAAAGCGGATTTGCTTCAGGTTGAGTATAATATCTGTAACATCCTGAACAACGCCTTTAACGGATGAAAATTCGTGTTCAACACCTTCGATTTTTACAGATGTAATGGCATACCCCTCGAGAGAAGATAACAGAATACGGCGCAGCGAATTACCAATAGTAATTCCGAAACCGGGTTCCAGCGGACGAAATTCAAATATTCCTTTGTATTCGTCTGCTTCTAACATGATCACCTTTTCAGGTTTTTGAAATGCTAAGATTGCCATAGTGATCTTTTTATTAATGAGGAAGGTTAATGTGTGGATTATTTCGAATACAATTCGACGATAAGTTGTTCTTTTATGTTTTCAGGAATATCCTGACGTTCGGGGTAGCTCATGAATTTACCAGTCATTAAAGCGCCGTCCCATTCGAGCCAAGGGTAACGGTTACCGCGTGAAGCCAATGAGTTAACAATAGCTTCGAGGGATTTTGATTTTTCACGTATGCTTACAATATCTCCGGGACGCAGTTGCATCGAGGGAATATTGAGTACTTTGCCATTCACCTGAATGTGGCAGTGTCCTACCAGTTGACGAGCTGCAGAACGAGTGGGGGCTATTCCTAAACGGTATACTACATTGTCGAGCCGTGATTCAATAAGTTGCAGCAAAACTTCCCCAGTGATTCCTTTTTTCCCGGTTGCCTGGTGAAAAATATTTTTAAACTGACGTTCGAGAATGCCGTATGTATATTTAGCTTTTTGTTTTTCTTGTAATTGTACACCATATTCCGAAGGTTTTCTCCGGCGTTTTGAAGCACCGTGCATTCCAGGAGGATAATTTTTCTTTTCGTATGTTTTATCGGGTCCGAAAATCGGATCTCTGAATTTACGTGCAATTTTGGTTTTGGGACCAGTGTATCTTGCCATTTTTTACAATTTTGGATTTTGAAATTTTTTAACTGACAATTCAGCATTTTAAATTTAATATTTTTTTTATTAAACCCTTCTGCGTTTGGGCGGGCGGCATCCGTTATGCGGTACCGGGGTAACGTCAATAATTTCCATTACTTCAATACCTCCGGAATGTATGGTACGGATGGCGGATTCTCTGCCAGCACCGGGTCCCTTTACGTACACTTTTACTTTACGTAAACCCATGTCGTAAGCTACTTTAGAACAATCCTGCGAAGCCATTTGGGCGGCATAAGGGGTATTTTTTTTCGATCCTTTGAAACCCATTTTCCCTGCCGATGACCAGGAAATAACCTGCCCGGCATTGTTGGTCAACGATATAATAATGTTATTAAAGGATGCAAATACGTATGCTTTGCCTATAGGGTCAACTTTAACAACTTTCTTTTTTGATGTTTTAGCAACTTTTGCCATATTAAAATATATTCTTTTAAAATAATTACGATATTTTATTAACCTTTGCTGGGTGCTTTTTTCTTATTGGCAATGGTTTTCTTCCTTCCTTTGCGGGTACGGGCATTGTTTTTTGTACTTTGTCCTCGTAGGGGTAAGCCCACACGATGGCGGATACCGCGGTAGCAACCGATATCCATCAGTCGTTTGATGTTCATCTGTACTTCAGAGCGCAATGCACCTTCTACTTTATACTTATCGCCGATGATGGTACGAATTTTATTCTGTTCTTCATCGTTCCAGTCCTGTACTTTTTTATTCCAGTCAACACCGGCTTCGGTTAATATTTTTTGGGCAGTATTTCTGCCTATTCCGAAGATATAGGTTAAACCTATTTCTCCTCTTTTATTCTTGGGTAAATCAATACCTGCAATACGTGCCATATATGATTAAAATTTTATTGTTATCCCTGTCTTTGTTTGAATTTAGGATTAGCTTTGTTAATAACATATAACCTGCCTTTTCTCCTTACGATTTTGCATTCGGGAGTACGTTTTTTTATGGATGCTCTTACTTTCATTGTTTGTTATATTTCATAATGTTAGCAAAAATACTTCTTTTTTATTTGTAACGGAAAGTTATTCTTCCCTTGGTAAGGTCATAAGGCGACATTTCCAGTTTTACTTTATCTCCAGGCAAAATTTTAATGTAGTGCATACGCATTTTGCCCGAAATGTGTGCAATAATGATGTGCCCGTTTTCCAATTCTACCCTGAACATGGCATTGCCCAATGATTCGATAACAGTTCCATCTTGTTCTATTGATGTTTGCTTTGCCATTATTTTAGTTTTTTCTTACAATTTCCTCAATAAAACTGAAAGTTGACAATACTTCTGCTTTTTCTTTACGTATTGCTACCACATGTTCGAAATGGGCTGAGGGTAATCCGTCTTTAGTTCTCACGGTCCATCCGTCGCGGTTTTGTACTACATGGTATTTTCCCAAGTTAATCATAGGTTCAATGCAAATGACCATTCCCTGCTGCAGTTTGGTTCCTGTTCCTCTTTTACCGTAATTGGGTACTTCCGGTTTTTCGTGGAGGTGCTTGCCCAATCCGTGTCCAACCAAGTCGCGAACCACTGAATATCCGTGCTTTTCAACATAGTTTTGGATTTCAAAACCGATATCGCCTACTCGTTTGCCATCAATGGCTACTGCTATTCCTTTGTACAACGATTCGAGTGTATGGATCATTAATTCCTGCACCCTTTCGCTTACGTTTCCTACGGCAAAAGTATAGGCAGAATCGCCATAAAAACCATTTTTATAAGTACCGCAATCCACCGAAACGATATCTCCTTCATAAAGAACTTTTTCGCCAGGTATGCCGTGTACCACCTCATCGTTAACCGAAATGCACAGGGTGGCAGGGTAATTATTGTACCCTTTAAATCCCGGTACAGCTCCGTTGTCACGGATATATGTTTCGGCAACCTTGTCGAGTTCAATGGTTTTTATTCCCGGTTTGATTATTCGGGCTACTTCAGCAAGGGTTTTACCAACAAGTAAAGAACTCTCTTTTATTAATTCTATTTCTTCGTCGCTTTTAAAACTAATCATCTTAAACTCCACGACCGTTTTTTTACATTCCATAAGCCGCGCCAGAACGACCTTTTATTCTGCCCGACTTTGTTAATCCTTCGTAATGGCGCATCAGCAGATGGCTTTCAATTTGTTGCAATGTATCAAGAATAACGCCCACCAAAATCAAGAGGGACGTTCCTCCGTAAAACTGTGCAAATTGTGTGCTTATCCCGCTCAGGCGAATCAATGCAGGCATAATAGCTACAAAAGCAAGAAACATTGATCCGGGCAAAGTTATACGTGACATTACGTTATCAATAAATTCGGCTGTCTTTTTTCCAGGTTTGATACCGGGAATAAATCCGCCGTTCTTTTTCATATCTTCCGCCATTTGATTGGGGTTGATGGTTATTGCCGTGTAAAAATATGTAAAGGCAATAATGAGTATAGCATACACAAAATTATACCAAAACCCGTTAATATCGGTAAAGGTAGAAGCAAATCCTGAAAGGGATTCGGAGGCAGCAAAACCTGCAATGGTTAAGGGTAAAAACATGATAGCTTGTGCAAAAATGATAGGCATTACACCTGCAGCATTCACTTTTAAAGGAATGTATTGGCGTACACCGCCATATTGCTTGTTACCTACAATACGTTTTGCATATTGCACGGGAATTTTTCGGGTTCCCTGTACCAATAAAATACAAATCAGAATTACGATAACCAAGATGGCAAGTTCTACAACAAAGAATACAAGACCGCCGCCTTTTTCTTCCATGCGCGAGATAAATTCACCAAAAAGAGCAAAGGGAAGACGTGCTATAATACCTATCATGATGATGAGTGATATACCATTTCCGATACCTTTATCGGTAATTTTTTCGCCAAGCCACATGATAAACATGGTTCCCGAAACCAAAATTATTATTGATGAAACCCAAAAAAATGTACTGGGTGAAGTAATATTGGGATCGAAAGGTGAAATTGCCTGTGCGGGAAGTTGTGAAATAACGTTTGTAAGATATGCAGGAGCTTGTAATGTCGTTACAATAACAGTAAGATAACGAGTAATTTGGTTTATCTTTTTGCGCCCACTTTCTCCTTCTTTTTGTAGTTTTTGGAAATAGGGGATCGCCATTCCAAGCAACTGAATTACGATGGATGCCGAAATGTAAGGCATAATACCCAAAGCAAAGATGGATGCATGAGAAAATGCACCTCCCGAAAACATATTAAGAAGGCTTAATAATCCGCTTTTAGATTGATTTTGCAGATTTTCGAGTTGACCAGGGTCTATTCCTGGTAGTACAACGTAAGAGCCTAATCTGTATATCAGAATGATACCGATAGTAAAGATGATTCTTTTACGAAGTTCGTCAATCTTGTTGATGTTTCTTATGGTTTGAATCAGCCTTTTCATTCAACGTTAGATTTTTGTGGCGGTGCCACCGGTTGTTTCAATTGCTTTAATTGCTGATGCAGAAAAAGAATGTGCTTTAACATCTAATTTTGCCTTGAGTTCGCCTCTTCCCAAAATTTTTACAAGGTCGCTTGTCGAAGCGAGACCATTATTAATAAGAACTTCAGGATCAATAACAGAAAGGCCTTTATCATCGGCTAATTTCTGCAAAGTGTCGATATTGATACCATGATATTCTACACGGTTGAAATTTTTAAAACCGAATTTAGGCAAACGACGGTGAATAGGCATTTGACCTCCTTCATGTCCTACTTTGCTGCTGTATCCTGAGCGTGACTTGGCGCCCTTGTGCCCGCGGGTGGAGGTTCCGCCTTTTCCAGATCCCTGACCACGTCCGATGCGTTTCGATTTTTTTACTGAACCTTTTGCCGGTTTAAGACTACTTAAATCCATAAATATCGTTTGTTTTGCTTTAAACAACTAAATTTCTTCAATTTCCAACAAATGTTTAACCTTGCCAACCATTCCGATAATTTGGGGGGTGGCTTCAACCTCTATCACCTGGTTCATTTTTTTGAATCCGAGGGCTTCGAGTGTGCGTTTTTGGCGAAGAGGACAATGAATGGCGCTTTTCACCTGTTTTATCTTTACTTTTTTCATGTGTTTATACTTATTTACCCATTAAACACTTTGTCTAATTCTATTCCGCGCAGTTGTGCAACGGAAAAAGGATCGCGCATTTGGATAAGCGCATTGATGGTGGCTTTCACCACACTGTGGGGGTTCGACGAGCCTTTGGATTTTGCCAGAACGTCTTTAATGCCTACACTTTCCAGTACGGCACGCATTGCGCCGCCGGCGATAACTCCGGTACCAGGGGAAGCTGGCTTCAGGAAGACCAATGCTCCGCAATATTTACCGGTTTGTTCGTGAGGTATGGTTCCTTTTAACACCGGAACTTTAATCAGGTTTTTCTTAGCGTCGTCAATGCCTTTGGCAATAGCGGCTGTTACTTCCTTAGCTTTTCCCAAGCCATAACCAACTACGCCGTTTTCATTTCCTACAACCACGATGGCTGAAAAGCTGAATGTTCGTCCGCCTTTGGTTACTTTGGTTACACGCTGTATGCTTACAAGCCTGTCCTTGAACTCGATTTCGCTCGATTTTACTCTTTTAATGTTTAAGTTTGGCATAGGTGTTAAAATTTAAGGCCTCCTTCTCTGGCTGCGTCAGCTAAGGATTTGATTCTACCATGATATAAATAGCCGTTACGGTCGAAAACCACTGTATGGATACCGGCTTCGATAGAACGTTCTGCTATCAACAGTCCTACTCGTTTTGCCTGTTCGGTTTTTGTCATTTTTTCATTGGCTATTGCCGATACTTTTGATGAAGCAAAAACCATTGTTTTACCCGCAACATCATCAATTATCTGAGCATAAATCTGTTTATTACTGCGGAAAACCGTTAGTCTGGGTTTTTCCGGGGTTCCGTGAACGATTTTTCTGATGCGTTTCTTGATTCTGAACCTTCTGTATTCTTTTTCGTTTTTCATTGCTTTACAAACAACGGGTTAATAATTTTTACTTGGCAGAAGCTGATTTGCCGGCTTTTCTTTTCAGTACTTCGTTAACAAACTTGATACCTTTGCCTTTGTAGGGTTCGGGTTTGCGGAACGAACGGATTTTGGCGGCTACCTGTCCCAGCAGTTGTCTGTCGAAACAGTGCATAGTAATGAGAGGGTTTTTCCCGCGTTCGGTTACGGCTTCTACTTTTATTTCGGGGGGAAGTTCCATGATAATATTGTGCGAATAACCAAGCGACAATTCCAATACCTGGCCTGTGGCAGTTACTTTGTAACCTACACCCACTAATTCCTGTTTGGTGGTAAATCCTTCCGATACGCCTTTTACCATATTGGCTATTAAAGCCCTATATAATCCATGCAGGGCACGGTGGCGAGGTTGATCGGTAGAACGAATAACGCTGATGACACTATCTACGATGTTAATTTTGATAGAGGGGTCAACGGTTTGTCTTAATTCGCCCAATTTTCCTTTTACGGTTACGATATTATTATCGCTTACCGTTACCTGAACTCCCTGGGGTATATTTATGGGTAATTTTCCAATTCTTGACATTGTAATAATTCTCCTTTTTAACTGATGTAACAAATAACTTCGCCTCCGATATGCAGATTACGGGCTTCTTTGTCGGTCATAAGTCCTTGCGAAGTGGATAAAATGGCAATTCCCAAACCATTAAGTACTCTGGGTAATTCTTCGGCGCTCACGTATTTTCTTAACCCGGGCTTGCTTACTCTTTCCAATTGGATAATAGCAGGCAATTTGGTAACCGGGTGGTATTTTAATGCCACTTTTATGGTTCCGGGTTTGGGTTCGTCTTCAAACTTATAGTTTAAGATGTAGCCTTTATCAAAAAGAATTTTCGTAATTTCTTTTTTGATATTTGATGACGGAATTTCAACCACACGATGGTTTGCCATAACGGCATTCCGTATTCTTGTTAAATAATCTGCGATAGGATCAGTAACCATAATGATTAATTACATTTATTTTTTCGACAATTTTACCAGCTTGCTTTTTTTACACCGGGTATTAATCCGTTCAATGCCATTTCGCGGAAATTGATACGGGAAATACCAAAATGACGCATATATCCCTTGGGCCTGCCGGTGAGTTTACAGCGGTTGTGTAAACGAACCGGAGAAGCGTTTTTGGGAAGTTTCTGCAGAGCGATATAATCGCCGGCAGTTTTTAGTTCGGCACGTTTGGCTGCGTATTTTGCAACCATTTTTTCTCTTTTAAGTTCCCGTGCTTTTATTGACTCTTTTGCCATGTTTATTTCTGGTTTTTAAAGGGTAATCCAAATTCTTTTAACAGTGCAATACATTCGTTGTCGGTACGTGCCGATGTTACAAAGGTGATGTCTAATCCGTTGATTTTACTCACCTGGTCCATGTTGATTTCAGGGAAAATGATTTGTTCGGGGATGCCGAGGGTATAATTTCCTCTTCCGTCGAAGCCTTTTTCATTGATGCCTCTGAAGTCGCGAATACGGGGTAGTGAAACCGAAACCAGTCGGTCGAGAAATTCGTACATTCTGTCGCCACGAAGAGTAACTCTTACACCTATTGCCATACCACGACGTAGTTTGAAGTTGGAGATGTCTTTACGTGATTTGGTGGGTACTGCTTTTTGCCCGGCAATAGCTGTCATTTCATTTACGGCTACTTCGAGTAATTTTTTGTCAGCAATGGCTGTTCCCATTCCCTGGTTGATGCAAATTTTTTCTAAGCGAGGTACCTGCAAGGTGTTTTTATAAGAAAAACGTTCCTTCAGTACAGGGATAATCTCGTTAAAATATTTATCTTTATATCTGGGTGAATAATTCATTATTTATCTCTCCCCTATTTATTTAGTTTCTGATTTCTTGGTTTTCTTTTCAACCGCTGTTTTTGCAACTTTTGCATTTTCAGCTTTCATAAGGTTGGATACATGAACGGATGATTCCTTTTTCACGATTCCGCCTTTTGGGGTTTTGGCATTGGGCTTGGTATGTTTTGATACCATATTGATATTTTCCACTATTGCGCGTTCTTTTTCCACAATAACTTCGAGCACTCTGCCTGTTTTGCCTTTGGAATCACCGGCAATAACGACTACGTTATCTCCTTTTTTGATGTGTAATTTCTTCTGCATGGCTATGTATTCTTTGATTCATTACAGCACTTCGGGTGCCAATGAAACTATTTTCATAAATTGTTTTTCTCTGAGTTCGCGGGCTACCGGACCAAATATACGTGTTCCAATCATTTCGCCGGTGTTATTGAGCAGTACTACTGCGTTATCGTCGAAACGGATGTAAGAACCATCGGCGCGACGAATTTCTTTTTTAGTACGAACCACTACGGCTTTGATAACGGTGCCTTTTTTAACGTTTCCTGATGGGATAGCATTTTTTATACTTACGATAATTTTATCGCCTATTGATGCATACCTTTTTCTGGTACCACCAAGGACCCTGATGCAAAGTACTTCTTTTGCACCGCTGTTATCAGCAACAGCTAATCTTGTTTCCTGTTGTATCATAATTATTTTACTCTTTCAATTATTTCAACTAATCGCCAACATTTATTTTTGCTCAAGGGTCTTGTTTCGGCTATGCGTACGGTATCGCCTATGTTGCAGTCGTTTTTATCGTCGTGCGCCATAAATCGGGTGGTTTTTTTCACGAATTTTCCGTACTTGGGATGTTTCACTTTGCGTTCAACTTCTACAACAATAGATTTCGTCATCTTATTGCTGACCACAAGCCCAATTCTTTCTTTTCTTAGATTTCTGCTTTCCATCTTTTTAAAACAGTTATTTTGGTTGCTCAATTTCTCTTCTTTTGAGTTCGGTAATAATCCGGGCAACAGTTTTCCTGTATGCTTTTATTTTATTCGGATTTTCCAAAGGGGAAACAGCATGGTTAATTTTTAACCGGGTAAGCTGTTTTTTTTCTTCATCCAAACGTTCAATGAGTTCGGGAGTTGAAAGTTCTCTAATGACTTTTTGTTCCATTTTATTTAGATTGTTTCTTCAACGTAATCTCTTCTTACAATAAACCGGGTAAGTATGGGGAGTTTTTGGGCTCCGAGGCGCAAGGCTTCTTTAGCTACATCCATAGGTACGCCTTCTGCTTCAAAAAGAATTCTGCCGGGGGTGATACGAGCCACGAAATATTCGGGTGCTCCTTTTCCTTTACCCATACGTACTTCGGCAGGTTTCTTGGTTACGGGTTTATCGGGGAAAATGCGTATCCATATTTGACCTTCACGTTTCATATGACGGGTTAATGCCTGACGTGCAGCTTCTATCTGACGACCTGTCATCCAACATGATCCAAGGGCTTTGATTCCAAAAGATCCAAAAGCCAATTCAGATCCTCTTTTGGCATTGCCTTTCATTTTGCCTTTTTGCTGTTTTCTATATTTTGTTTTCTTCGGCTGTAACATTTCTCAACTGATTATAAGTTAGTACAATTTCTTTTGCCGTAATTACTTACTTCTAGGTCTTCCGGATCTGTTTCCACCGCGTTGGGATTTTCCGCCTCCGCGGGGTGCGTTTGTTCCGCCTGTAACGCCGCCTACTTTTATTCCACTTTCGATGTTGAGGGAAAGGTCGCGTTTTCCGTAAACTTCTCCTTTACAAATCCATACTTTTATTCCGATACGTCCATAGGTAGTATGGGCTTCGGCTATGGCATAGTCAATATCGGCACGGAGAGTATGTAGAGGGATACGTCCTTCTTTGTATTGTTCGCGGCGTGCCATTTCGGCTCCGCCCAGTCTGCCGGAAATCAGTATTTTTATTCCTTCGGCGCCTATGCGCATGGTAGAGGCGATAGAGGTTTTAATGGCTCTGCGGTATGAAATCCTGCCTTCTATTTGTTTGGCAACGGCTGCTGCTACGATAACAGCATCCATTTCGGGGCGTTTTATTTCAGAAATATTGATCTGGATTTCTTTTCCGGTAAGTTTTTTTAATTCTTCCTTAAGTTTATCCACTTCCTGTCCGCCTTTACCTATGATGATACCAGGTCGGGCTGTATTAATGGTTACTGTAACCAATTTTAGGGTACGTTCGATAATTATCTTTGAAATACCGGCTTTGGCAAGACGGGTATTCAGATACTTACGGATTTTATTGTCTTCTACGAGTTTGGGTTCGAAGTTTCTTCCGCCGTACCAGTTAGAATCCCATCCGCGGATAATTCCTAACCTATTACCTATTGGATTTGTTTTTTGTCCCATTAAACTTAATGATTATGGTTGTTATTTTATTTATTCGTTTGTTTCTTTTTGTATATTTTCATTACGGTTGCCTAATACCATTGTAACATGGTTTGAGCGTTTTTTTACCCGATAAGCTCTGCCCTGAGGTGCGGGTTGTACTCTTTTCAGCATTCTGCCACCATCTACATTGATAAGTTTTATGTATAAGTGTGCATCTTCAATGCGTGCTCCTTCATTTTTCGATTGCCAGTTGGCAATGGCTGAAAGTAAAAGTTTGCGTAGGCGTCCGGCAGCTTCCTTGGGCGAATTTTTTAATATGTGCAATGCTGTTTCTACGTCAACGCCACGTACGATGTCGGTTACAAGCCGCATTTTTCTGGGCGATGTAGGGCAATTATTCAGCTTGGCGAAATAGGTGGTTTTTCTTTCCTGTTTCAAGCTTTCTGCGTAGTTATGTTTTCTTGCTCCCATTTTATTTCAATTTCTTTATTTTTTGCCTTTGTCTTTGCTTCCTGCATGTCCTCTGAAAGTACGAGTGGGTGCAAATTCTCCAAGTTTATGGCCTACCATATTTTCGGTAACGTAAACCGGTATGAATTTATTCCCGTTGTGTACGGCTATGGTTTGTCCCACAAAATCGGGAGAAATCATAGAGGCACGCGACCAGGTTTTGATCACAACCTTTTTTTTCGATTCTACTAACTCGAGCACTTTTTTTTCGAGTTTGTAATCAATGTATGGTCCTTTTTTTAACGAACGGCTCATTATTGTTTATAATTGATGGTTGACTATTTATTTTTTTCTTCTTTCGATGATATACATATCGCTGCTTTTCTTTTTCGAGCGGGTTTTGTAACCTTTAGCAGGCATTCCCTTACGGGTACGCGGATGTCCTCCGGTTGCTCTTCCTTCGCCTCCGCCCATCGGATGGTCAACGGGGTTCATCACAACGCCACGGGTGCGCGGGCGACGACCTAACCAGCGGCTTCTTCCTGCTTTACCTGACGATTCGAGGCTATGATCAACATTGGATGCCATTCCAATAGTAGCTTTGCAAGCCTGAAGTATCATACGGGTTTCGCCTGAAGGGAGTTTTATGATGGCAAATTTTCCGTCGCGGCTCATAAGTTGTGCATAAGAGCCGGCACTTCTTGCCATTTTTGCACCTTGTCCCGGTCGCAGCTCGATATTATGGACTATTGTTCCGAAAGGAATTTCGCTAAGGAATAAAGTATTGCCTACGTCGGGTGATACCCCTTCGCCTGAAACAACTTTTTGTCCTAATTTTAATCCTTGTGGTGCCACGATATATCTTTTTTCGCCATCGGCATAAGCTAACAACGCTATACGTGCGGTACGATTGGGATCGTATTCAATTGATTTTACAGTTGCCGGAATTCCGTCCTTATCTCTTTTAAAATCTACAATCCTATATTGTTGTTTATGACCGCCACCTAAATAGCGCATGGTCATTTTACCTTCGTTGTTCCTACCTCCGGTTCTTTTTTTTGTAACCAACAAACTCTTCTCGGGAGTGGAGGTAGTTATTTCGTCAAACGTACTTATTACTTTAAAACGTTGACCAGGAGTTGTTGGTTTGAATTTCTTTAAAGCCATTTATCTACTAAATATTGCTGTAAAAATCAATTGTTTCACCTTTTGCCAATGTTACCATTGCTTTTTTAAAAGCGTTGGCTTTCCCGGAAATATAGCCGCCTTTTGTAAAGCGTCCTTTTTGTTTTCCGGAGTAGTTCATTGTGTTTACCGATTCTATTTCGACACCATATAATTCTTTCACTGCATTTCTTATTTGAATTTTGTTGGCTTTTTTGTCAACAATAAATCCATAGCGGTTCAGTTTATCACTGGCGGTTGTCATTTTCTCAGTTATCAACGGTCTGATGATGATGCCCATTGTTTTATTTATTTGATTGTGATACAAATAATCTTTTAATTAACTAAACATTTCTTCAATCTGCCCTATTGAACTTTCGGAAACGATAAGGCTGTTTGCGTTTAATATATCGTATGTATTTAGTCCTAATGCGTTTACACTTTTTACTTTGGTTAAGTTACGAGTGGATAAATAAATATTTTTATCGGTTTGATTAAATACAAACAATGTTTTTTTGTCGTTAAGGTCAAAGCTTTTCAATAAGTTTAAAAAGTTTTTTGTTTTGGGTTGTTCGAACGTAAAGTCTTCTAAAATTACGATACTGTTTTCTTTGGCTTTATAAGCTAAGGCAGATTTGCGGGCTAATTGTTTCAGTTTTTTGTTTAATTTGAAACGGTAGTCGCGGGGTTGGGGTCCGAAAGCTCTGGCTCCGCCAACAAACACCGGTGATTTTATACTGCCTGCGCGAGCTCCGCCCGTACCTTTTTGGCGTTTCAGTTTTTTTGTACTTCCCGAAACTGTAGATTTTTCTTTTGTAGCATGGGTTCCCTGCCGCTGATTTGCCAGATACTGTTTGGTATCGAGGTATATGGCATGGTCGTTGGGAGTGATATTGAAAATATCGTCGCTAACAATAACTGTACGGTTAGCTTTTTCTCCGTTAATTTTATATACTTCTAACTCCATCTTTCTATGATTAAATATGAACCTTTAGCTCCCGGAACCGATCCTTTAACCACAATAATATCGTTTTCGGGTATTATTTTTACGATTTGAAGGTTAATTATTTTTACGCGATCGCCACCAAGACGACCTGCCATGCGAGTGCCTTTGAATACGCGTGAAGGCCAGGAAGAAGCGCCAACCGAACCGGGTGCGCGAAGACGGTCGTGTTGTCCGTGTGTGGTACCGCCTACGCCACTAAATCCGTGACGGGTAACTACGCCCTGGAATCCTTTTCCTTTACTGGTTCCCACAACGTCAATGTATTCCCCCTCCACAAATATATCAGCTTTCAAAACATCACCAAATTGTTTGCGATGTTCAGGTTCAAAACGGGTAAACTCAGCTACTACTCTTTTGGGGGTTACCCCTGCTTTTGCAAAATGTCCTTTTTCAGCTTTATTGGTATGTTTTTCCTTTTTGTCTTCAAAGGCAAGCTGAATGGCATCGTAGCCTTCTTTATCTTTCGAGCGTACCTGGGTTACTACGCACGGGCCAGCTTGTATAACTGTGCATGGTACATTTTTACCAGAGGCATCCCAAATACTGGTCATTCCAATTTTTTTTCCAATTAATCCTGACATCGTTTATAATTTTTCTTGCTTTGATAATTGCTTTTTTATTTTACAGTTTCCTCAGACTTTAATTTCTACTTCCACACCACTCGGAAGTTCAAGTTTCATCAGTGCGTCTATGGTTTTAGATGTTGTGCTGTAAATATCGAGCAATCTTTTGTATGTACTGAGTTCAAACTGTTCTCTAGACTTTTTATTAACAAAGGTTGAACGGTTTACAGTAAAAATCTTTTTGTTGGTAGGCAGAGGAATGGGTCCGCTTACAACTGCACCTGTTGATTTTACGGTTTTTACAATCTTCTCGGCAGATTTATCTACCAGGTTATGATCGTAAGATTTTAATTTTATTCTAATCCTTTGGCTCACTTTTATTGTGTTTTTAATTTTTTACTTAAGCTAAAACAGGTATATATCCTTTAATTTTCATTAATACTTCTTCAGTTAATTCTTTGGGCAATTCTGAATAATGTGAAAATTCAAGGTTTGAATTTCCTCTGCCCGAGGTCATACTGCGAAGAGTGGTTACATAGCCAAACATTTCCGACAAGGGAACTTTTGCTTTCACTATCTGGAATCCAATTTTATTGGAATGTACATTTTCCAGATGTCCTCTTCTTTTGTTGATATCTCCGGTAACATCGCCAATGTAAATTTCGGGTGTAGTTACTTCTAATTTCATTATGGGTTCCAGCAAAACAGTCCCTGCCTTGCGGCATGCATTTCTGAAAGCCAACTGGGCACA
The DNA here is from genome assembly GCA_023227965.1 of Lentimicrobiaceae bacterium. Taxonomy (NCBI): domain Bacteria; kingdom Pseudomonadati; phylum Bacteroidota; class Bacteroidia; order Bacteroidales; family Lentimicrobiaceae; species Lentimicrobiaceae bacterium. The sequence goes on from JALOCA010000012.1 coordinate 56,995, forward strand.
AATTTCGAACGAAAGTGAGTCGGAATCAACAGCATGAAACGAACCGTCAATTAATTTCACTTTCAGACTATCAAGTGCATATCCTGCCAAAACGCCATTGAGCATAGCGGTTTTGAAACCTTTTTCTATTGCGGGGATATATTCTTTAGGAATATTGCCGCCACGAACTTCGTTAATAAACTGTAATCCTTTTATTCCCTGATCAGCGGGAGAAATAACAAACTGAATATCGGCAAATTTACCTCTGCCTCCGGTTTGTTTTTTATAAATTTCGCGGTGTTCCACGGTTCCGGTAATGGCTTCTTTGTAAGCCACCTGCGGTGAGCCTTGGTTACATTCTACCTTAAACTCCCTTTTGAGACGATCAACAAGAATATCAAGGTGTAATTCGCCCATACCACTGATTACGGTTTGTCCAGTTTCTTCGTCCACTTTTACGTTGAAAGTAGGATCTTCTTCGGCAAGTTTGTTAAGAGCTAAGGATAATTTATCAACATCATCCTGGGTTTTGGGTTCAACGGCTACGGAAATTACAGGTTCAGGGAACGATATTTTTCCCAAAATTATGGGATGTTTCTCGCTGGAAAGTGAATCTCCAGTACGAATATCTTTAAAACCCACAGCAGCACCTATATCTCCTGCTTCAATGCGTTCGAGGGGATTCTGTTTGTTGGCATGCATTTGCAGAATGCGCGAAATGCGTTCTTTTTTTCCTGTAGTTACGTTTAACACGTAAGAACCGGAGTTTAAACTACCAGAATAAACCCGGAAATAGGCAATGCGACCCACAAAAGGATCGGTTGCTATTTTGAAAGCCAATGCACTGAATGGTTCATTTTCATCGGCTTTTCTTATTTCTTCTTTTTCAGTTTGTGGATTAATTCCTGTTACAGGAGGAATGTCACCGGGTGAAGGCAAATAACGAACAATTGCATCAAGCAAAGTTTGTACTCCTTTGTTTTTAAACGAAGCACCACAAATTACCGGGGTGATACGCATTTCAAGAGTTGCTTTGCGTACAGCGGCGATAATTTCTTCTTCCGAAAGAGAATTATGGTCGTTGATGAATTTTTCAAATAAATGTTCACTTTCTTCTGCAACTCCTTCTATCAAAAGGGTTCTGTATTCTTCAGCCGTTTTTTTTAAGTCCTTGGGGATTTCTGTTTCATAATAATCAGCTCCGAGTGTGGATTCATCCCACAATAAGGCTTTATTGCTGATAAGATCAACAACACCACAAAAAGTGTCTTCGCTTCCAATAGGGATTTGAAGGGGAACAGGGTTTGCACCCAGTTTTTCTTTAATTTCGTTAACAACATTGAAAAAGTCGGCACCGGCACGGTCCATTTTGTTGACAAAACTTATTCTGGGAACGTTGTATTTGTCGGCTTGGTGCCAAACAGTTTCGCTTTGAGGTTCAACACCACCCACGGCACAGAAAAGAGCAACTGCTCCGTCGAGCACTCTTAGCGAGCGTTCCACTTCCACAGTAAAGTCTACATGTCCGGGTGTGTCAATAATATTTATTTTATAGGCTTGGTTATGGTGATTCCAGAATACAGTGGTGGCAGCAGAGGTAATGGTAATTCCGCGCTCTTGTTCCTGAGGCATCCAGTCCATTGTGGCTGTACCTTCGTGCACCTCACCCATTTTATAGTTAACGCCGGTATAATACAATATACGCTCAGTAGTTGTGGTTTTACCCGCATCTATGTGAGCCATAATGCCGATGTTGCGCGTATATGTGAGTTTTTCGCTCATCGTAGTTTTACCGGAGTTTTTTTATTGTTAAAATCTAAAGTGTGAAAATGCTTTATTGGCTTCTGCCATACGGTGGGTATCTTCTTTCTTTTTAAAAGCGGCACCCTCTTCTTTATAAGCAGCTACGATTTCGGAAGCCAGTTTTTGCCCCATGCTTTTTTCATGGCGTTTGCGTGCAAAGCCAATCAGGTTTTTCATACCGATGGACATTTTACGTCCCGGGCGAATTTCGGAAGGAATCTGGAAAGTAGCTCCTCCTATCCTGCGGCTACGTACTTCTACGTTAGGAGTAACATTCGACAAAGCTTTTTTCCAAACGTCCAGCCCGTCTTCTTTTGTTTTATCAGAAACAATTTCTATGGCTTCATAAAAAACATCGTAAGCAATGCTTTTTTTCCCGCAAAACATGATGTTGTTTACGAATTTGGTTACCAACACATCGTTAAACTTCGGATCGGGCAGTATGATGCGTTTTTTAGGTCTGGATTTCCTCATTGTACTATATATTATAAATAGGTATAAAGAATCAGTTTATTATTTTTTAGCTTTAGGACGTTTGGTTCCGTATTTCGAACGACGCTGGTTTCTTCCTTCTACTCCTGAAGTATCCAGTGCGCCACGGATGATATGGTAACGTACACCAGGAAGGTCCTTTACCCTACCACCCCTAATCATAACTATGGAGTGTTCCTGAAGGTTATGTCCTTCACCGGGAATATAAGCATTCACTTCTTTGCCATTGGTAAGGCGAACTCTTGCTACTTTACGCATTGCCGAATTAGGCTTTTTGGGGGTGGTAGTATATACCCTTGTACAAACCCCACGTCGCTGCGGGCAGGAATCCAACGCAGGTGACTTGCTTTTTTCGGTAAGTTTCTGACGGCCTTTACGAACCAATTGTTGTATTGTAGGCATAAATATTTGTTTAATAGTTTTTTAATCAGTTACACCTTTGTTTTTTTGGGTCTGCAAAAGTATTATAATTTTTCATACAATTAGTAGACTATACAAATTTTATATAAAAACTTTTACAAGCTCGGAAGCTACAAGTCGGAAAACTACAGAAATTTGATAAAGATTTATTAAGACGAGACCCATTGACACGCTAATAATCAAACATTTGCCCTTGTCAACGAAAACCTATAGCTGTCTTACTTTATCAGGTTTCCTTAGTTTTACGGTTCTAATTCCGGCAAAACCAGTCATATACTTTATTCAGGGTTTTGCGGGTGCAAAGATAATATTATTTTCATATTAAAAACCTTTTTAAAAAATAATTTTCTCTACCGGATATAAACAACCCCGCAACGTGATGTTTTTTATTTTTCACATTAAGTTGTTTTTTTTGTATTGCATGCGTATCGGATTATTTTCTCTACATTTGAAAAATGTATTTTTATAACATAATTCTATGCAATTCAAGCATATTATAGGACAGAAAAGCATAATCCATCGTTTGATTCAATCCGTTTACGATGCCCGTGTAAGCCACGCCCAACTTTTTCTTGGTCCGGAAGGGTCGGGCAAACTTCCTCTTGCCATCGCTTATGCCCAATATATCAATTGTGAAAACCGGCAACCCGAAGATTCGTGTGGTGTATGCCGTTCGTGCAGGCAGTTTGAAAAACTTGTGCATCCCGACCTACATTTTATCTACCCGGTTTCTACTACCAGAGATGTAAAAGAAAAGCCTTCCAGCAAACAATTTATCAAACCCTGGCGCGAACTAATGCTTGATAACCACGGTTATATTTCTCTTTCCGATTGGTACGAAAAAATTGGCATCGAGAACAAACAAGGCATCATTAATGCCGAAGATTGTAACGATATAATTAAAACTTTAAGTTACAAATCGTACGAATCGGAATATAAAGTAATGATAATATGGATGGTGGAAAAACTATTCCATTCGGCTGCCCCTAAAATTCTGAAAATTCTGGAAGAACCTCCCGAAAAAACCCTGTTTATTCTGATATCGGAAAACCAGGACCAAATTATTAATACCATTCTTTCGCGCACTCAACTTCTTCGGATACCCAAAATTGAAACGGAAATCCTTTTTACGACATTGAAGTCAAAATATGCACTCCCTGACTCAGAAATCAGAAAAACCGTGCAACTTGCCAATGGCAATTTCCGGAATGCCATCTGTTTTATTGAAGAAAAGGAATCTGAAAACGAATTTTTTAATTTGTTCAGGTATTGGATGCGCGCCTGTTATGGAGGAATCGAGAAAAATAATGACTCTGCTGACGGTATCAATTTTACATCTAAAAAGCAGGATTTCATCTCTTTTGTATCTTTCATTTCAAAATCAGGCAGAGAAACACAAAAATCTTTCCTTGCATATTCGTTGCTCATGATACGAAATTGCTTGTTGTACAATACTAACAATGCCATTTTGCCCTACCTTGATGCCGAAGAAAGTGATTTTGTGGCTAAATTTTCACAATTTATTCACAACAAAAACGTGGAACAAATAACCGGCGAAATCAATAAAGCCATCTATCATATCGAAAGAAATGCAAATCCCTCCATTCTTTTTACCGATTTATCGTTTACCTGTAGCAGATTGATTAAATCGAACTGATATTTCGTTAATAAGTGTAATTTTGCAGCATATTTTTAATAATTCTATGGAAAACAACAATACTACCATACCTTCCAATCCTTTTTTTACACGCGGATGTACTCATGCAATGAAAAGCCATAAACCCGAACAGGCTTTTTCGCACGGAATTTGTAAGTTAGACGTATTTGACTGGTTGAAAGATATTAAACCTCCTTATGGTATAAAGCCATTTAATTTTATAGAAGTACGATTTAAAAACAGCAGAAAAGATTTTTACCAGCTTAATGGCGAAACGGACATCCACACAGGCGATATTATTGCAGTTGAAGCTTTGCCGGGTCACGATATTGGTATTGTTACTCTTACCGGAGACTTGGTTCGGTTGCAGATGAAAAAGAAAAAGATTGACATTAAAAATACCGAGATTAAAAAAGTGTACCGCAAAGCCCGTTCTTCCGACGTCGAAAAATGGATAGTTTCCATAGAGCGCGAAGAACTCGCCCTTTTCAAAACCAGGGAACTTGCATCGCGTTTTAACCTGAAAATGAAAGTTAATGACGTAGAATTTCAAGGTGATGGTACCAAGGCAATTTTTTACTACACCGCCGATGACCGCGTTGATTTCAGGGAACTCATAAAAGCGTTAGCCGAAACTTTTCGGATACGTGTCGAAATGAAGCAAATTGGCGTAAGGCAGGAAGCCAGCAGACTCGGTGGGATAGGCTCATGCGGAAGAGAACTGTGCTGCTGTACATGGCTGGGTTCTTATAGTTCGGTTACCACGCAGGCTGCCCGCATTCAGCAACTTTCCCTAAACCCACAAAAGCTTGCCGGACAGTGTGGAAAACTGAAATGTTGCCTTAATTACGAATACGAAACATATACTGATGCCCTAAAAGGCTTCCCTTCTCCCGAAGTTACTCTGAAAACGCAAAAAGGAGATGCAATCCATCAGAAAACTGATATTTTCAGAAAACTGATGTGGTATTCCTACGTTTCCGACCAAGCAAATCTTCTTGCCATTCCTATTGATAAAGTAAGAGAAATCATACAAAACAACAAAAATGGTATTTTTCCCGAAAAACTTGAAGATTTTGCACAGACCAAAGAGCACAAAGCAGAATTTGACCAGGTTCTTACCCAAGAAGATATTAACCGATTCGATAAAGATGAATAGTTTCCCGGTAATGAAATCTAAATGTATTGCTTTCACAAGCACGGATGAAAATAATTTTCTGATATATGGATTTTCCCGAATGCATGGAATAGGCATGAAACTTCTGTAAAAAAATTGTTAACGAATGAAAAAAAAATTGTTTTTTATTTCCTTCAGTTGTGTTTTACTGTTATTTGCGTGTACTCCCAAGCCGTTATTGGACAAAACGGCAAATGTTGACGAAAAAGGATGGAAGCCAGATGCAGCTTTGCAATTTTCTGTTGAAGTAACTGACCTTACTGCATTGCATAATTTTTATGTTACAATACGAAATACAACAGATTACAAATACAGTAACATTTATTTGTTTATCCAAACCCAATTTCCTAACCAAAAATTCAGCAAAGATACCGTGGAGTGCCTGCTTGCCAATGCCAATGGAAAATGGAAAGGAAAAGGATGGGGGAAAATTAAGGATAACCGATTCCTTGTAAAACAAGATTTCCGGTTTCCGGTAAAAGGAATATACACTTTTTACATCCGGCAGGCTATGCGTGACAAAGAGCTTGTAGGTATTAAAAATTTGGGTATCAACATCGAAAACAATAAAATTGAATAACAATACATTATATAATGAGTAAAGATATCAAAGGGCAAACCACTTGGGTAAAGAGATTTTGGTTACTTTACATTGCTTCAATAGTATTTGTCATACTGTTATTTACCATGATTTCCTTAGGCTGGCTTGGGTTTATGCCTTCTTTTGAAGAACTTGAAAATCCAAAAAGTAATCTTGCTTCTGAAGTAATTTCAGCCGATCAGGAATTGTTAGGCAAATTTTATATCGAAAACCGTTCCATTATTCATTACGAAGAGCTTTCTCCCTGGCTTATCAAAGCCCTCATAGCTACCGAAGATGCACGTTTTTACAAACATTCGGGCGTTGATCCCAAAGCCGTTTTCAGGGTAATGTTTGGTATTGTTACCGGCAATTCTAAAGGAGGAGGTAGCACCATTTCACAACAACTTGCCAAAAATCTTTTCCCACGCAAACCTAACCGTACTTTTGTCGAAACTGTCTTCACAAAATTGAAAGAATGGGTTACAGCTACCAAATTAGAAAGAAATTATACGAAAAACGAAATCATTGCCATGTATTTAAACACCGTTGATTTCGGAAGCCTGTCCTTTGGTATCAAATCAGCTGCTAAAACGTATTTTAACAAATCTCCCGATTCCTTGAATGTTGAAGAAAGCGCCCTCCTTATCGGGATTTTAAAAGCGCCCTCCTTTTACAGCCCTATTCGCAATCCCGAAAGAGCTTTGAAACGTAGAGAGGTCGTTTTGAACCAAATGCGAAAACATAACTATTTAACAGAAGAACAATACGATTCGGTAAGACAAACGCCCATCGACATGAAACATTATAGTATTCAGGACCATACTTCGGGTCTTGCCACTTATTTCAGGGAATATCTCCGGAAAATAATGTATGCCGAAAAACCAGATGAAGACAACTACGACGACAAAGAAGATTACAGTTACGACTCCCTGCAATGGGAAACCAACCCTTTGTATGGATGGATAAATAAAAATAAAAAACCGGATGGGAGCAAGTACAATCTATACAAAGACGGACTTAAAATTTATACTACCCTTAATTCCAAAATGCAGGAATATGCAGAAGAAGCAGTAAAAGAACATCTTAAAAAAGAACTTCAACCTTCTTTCTTCAAACATTGGAAAGGAGTTAAGGGTGCACCCTTTGATGTGTCACTGGGGTCGGATGTAATATCAAAAATAATGAAGGATGCTATGCACCGTAGCGACAGGTATCATAACCTTAAACGTGCAGGAATGGATGAGGACGAAATCCAACAAAATTTCAAAACGCCTACACTAATGCAGGTTTTTACCTGGAATGGAGACCGCGATACCTTGATGTCTCCCTGGGACTCAATACGTTATTACAAATATTTTTTACAGGCAGGTTTAATGTCGATGGAACCACAAACAGGTTTTGTGAGAGCTTATGTTGGGGGGATTGATTATCAACATTTCCAATATGATCATATAACTCAGGGTCGCAGGCAGGTTGGGTCAACTTTTAAACCTTTTGTTTACACTCTTGCCATGCAGGAAGGGGAATTTTCCCCATGTTCCAAAGTACCCAATGTGCAGCAAACGGTCGAATTACCCAGCGGCGACAAATGGGAACCTAAAAATTCTGACCACGATCGCGAAGGCGAGATGGTTACCCTACGATGGGCATTAGCTAATTCGGTAAACTGGGTTTCGGCTTACCTGATTAAAAGATATTCACCTGAAGCGGTTGTTAAAATGGCGCATAAAATGGGCGTAAAAAGTTATATTCCACCGGTATATTCAATTTGCCTTGGAACTGCCGATCTGAAACTCAATGAAATGGTGGGTGCTATGAGTTGTTTCCCTAATAAAGGAATATATACCGAACCCATTTTTGTAACCCGAATTGAAGATAAAAACGGCAACCTCATTGCAAAATTTGTTCCTAACCAGGAGGAAGCCATGAGCGAACAAACAGCTTACCTGATGCTTACGCTTATGAAAGGGGTAGTTGAAAACGGAACCGGCGCCCGCCTGCGTTATAAATATGGTTTAAACAACCCAATTGCCGGTAAAACTGGAACCACCCAAAATAACTCAGACGGATGGTTTATGGGCTTAACACCCAATTTAGTTACGGGTGTATGGGTAGGTAATGAAGACCGTAGTGTACATTTTCGTTCCATTCTTTTGGGGCAGGGAGCGACCATGGCATTGCCAATTTTTGCTTTATATATGAAAAAAATATATGCCGATCCCTCTCTGCATATTTCAGTTGATGATTTTGAAAAGCCTGCGGATGAACTTACTGTAGAAATTGATTGCAATAAATATGTCGAAAAACAAGGTAAATCATCTTCCTCTGGAAGCAGCCAAGACATAGATAAATTTTAAAAATCGCTAAAAACTAATATTTTTGCCTCCAGATAATAATCTTAAATAAGATTGCATGGTTTTTAGTAGCAATATATTTCTTTTATATTTTTTTCCACTTGTTCTCATTGCATATTATCTTGTACCCAAAAATTTTCGCAACCTGCTGATAGTTATTGTCAGTCTTGCATTTTATACCTGGGGTGCTCCAAAATATGTTTTCATTGTTCTTTTTTCTCTTTTTGCTGATTTCTTTTTTGCCAAATATATCCATAAAACAGAAGGCAGAAACAAAAAAATCATTCTTGCTATTGCATTATCAGTAAATATTGGCTTATTGGCTTATTTTAAATATGCCAATTTTTTTGTGGAAAACTTCAATGAATTACTACAATCGTTCGGAATGACATCCGTACATTGGGCTGCTGTAGCCTTACCCATCGGGATTTCATTTTTCACTTTCCACGAAATGAGTTACCTGATTGATGTGTACCGCAACGAGAAACCTCCTTTTAAAAGTATTGTAGATTACGGCTTGTATATACTTTTTTTCCCGCAACTTATAGCCGGACCTATCATACGTTTTCACGAAATTTCTGATCAGATTCTTAACCGCGATTACCAAGAAAATTTCGACAATCGCCTTATCGGATTTTTCAGATTCTGCATCGGTCTTGCAAAAAAAGTGCTGATAGCTAATGTAATGGGCGAAACAGCTGACCAAATTTTTGCTCTCTCGCCTGAAGAACTTACTACTTCATTATCATGGATAGGAATCTTAGCCTATACTTTTCAGATTTATTTTGATTTTTCAGGTTATTCAGATATGGCAATCGGAATTGCCCGTATGATGGGATTTATTTTTCCTGAAAATTTCAATAATCCTTATATTTCTCAAAGTATTACAGAGTTCTGGAGGCGTTGGCATATGACTCTTAGTCGCTGGATGCGTGATTATCTGTATATCCCCCTAGGCGGAAACAGGGTAAGTAAAAGCCGGATGTATTTTAATCTGGTCTTTGTATTTCTCATCTCGGGCTTATGGCACGGAGCCGCCTGGAATTTTGTGTTTTGGGGTGCTTTTCACGGTTTATTTTTGCTACTCGACCGCCTATTTCTTCTGAAAGTTTTAAAAAAAATCGGCAAATTACCTTCAATTGTGTTAACCTTTTTTATTACCATGATAGGGTGGGTGTTTTTCCGTTCCGAAAATTTAGCCCTTGCATGGAGATACCTTGGTAAAATGTTTTCTTTAGATAGAGGATATTCTGACGTAATCATAAGTACGAAATTTTTACCTATATTATTTATTGCAATTCTGTTTTCATTTTGGGGACTGATAAAAGGAAATGAACAATGGCAAATAAAAGTTTTTCAACCATATCATAACATTAAAGGTTTTCTTGTCTTTACCTGTATTTCTTTAACTCTGTTGGTAATATGTGTTGGTAGCATTACTACTACTAATTTTAATCCGTTTATTTATTTCAGATTTTAAAGATATGAAGACCATGATAAAAAGAATATTATTCAGTATAATTATCCTGATGCTTTTACTACCTTTAATACAGGTAACTTATCTTTTTATTAAATTAGAGCCCCTTGGAGGATCTTATGTACCGGCAGAAAAACCCGTTTTTTCCTGGGATGCATGGTTTTCTGATAATTATCAAGAAAAATTTAATAAATATATTGAAGAACATATAGGGTTTCGCGAGTTTTTTATAAGGTTGAACAACCAACTGGATTTTAACATATTTAAAATTGCTCATGCTGAAGGAGTCGTAGTTGGCAAAAAAAATTATATGTTTGAGGAGGATTATCTTCTCGAATATAATGGAGAACTTTTTATTGGCAAAATTCCTATTGAACGAAAAGTACGACAGATAAAATTCCTTCAAGACTATTTAAAAAAAACATATAATATAGATTTAATTCCGGTTTTTGAACCTGGGAAAGCAAGTTTTTTCCCCGAATATATACCTGACAAATATCACCCAAATCTAAATAAAATTACCAATTATAAATATTATATTGAATGTTTTGACAGATATAATGTCAAATACATAGATATGAATGCATGGTTTAAAAGCATAAAAAACACTTCAAAATACTCTCTTTTCCCGCAATACGGAATTCATTGGAGCTCCTATGGTGCGATGCTTGCAATGGATTCACTTGCCAAATACATTGAAAAAACGCGTAATATTGATCTGCCGGATATTAGCATTACCAAAATTAATTATACCAATAAACTTCAGGGAGTGGATTATGATATGGGAAAGGCTATGAATCTGCTATTTAAAATGCCTACATATAAGATGGCTTATCCTAAAATAAGTTTTATAAATGATAAAACAAAAACCAAGCCATCGGTTCTTGTTATAGGTGATAGTTTTTATTTTTCTTTACTTGGGGAAGGGAAAATATCTAACTTATTTAAAGATGACCACCAGCTTTGGTATTATGGTTCCAAAGTATTTCCTGATTCATATACAAAAGAAACATTTGCTGAACAACTTGATTTGAAGAAAGAAATTGAAAAAAGAGATGTGATTTTCATGATGTGTACCGAACGCTTTCTTCATACTGCTTTCTGGAATTTTAATGAACATTTATACAAATTATATTTTCCTAATTATTTAAAAGATACTATAAATGATATAGAAAACGGTATCCGTAGATATGATGATTGGTACAAGCTACTAATTAAAGCAGCTAAGGAAAAAAATATTTCAACAGAAGATTGGGTTAGAATCAATGCAGAATTTGTTTTTAATGAAGGTTTTAGTAAAAATACCAATCAAAAATACCAAGATTCAGTTTTATTAGAGGTTATTAAAATAAGAAATGAGAAAATTTTAATGAGAAATCTATTTAAAACAGCAACCAAAGAACATTCCTTTATTGATGATATTGTTTTCCGAGAAGCATCAAAAAGATATAATGAAAAATAATTTTAATCGTTATTTATTCTTTATTTTCCTTCAATATGGTTTTCTTTTTTAAAAGCCAACTATTATCAGTAAACTTATATACTATTTCAAACTTTGGTTCCAATGTTTTATAATCTTCAGCAAGTATATAATAATAATCTGCATTGGTATTAATATCTATAGATTTGTCATAATCCTTTAAATCCATCAAAGGTAGTTTACCTGTATATTTATAAAAATAAAAAGATGGAAAATAAAGCCAGTTCGTTTTTAAAGAAACAGGCTGATTACCATTAGTATATTTTAAATAATTTATAACCTCATATGTATTTGCATCAAACCACCATTCTCTTACGCTTTTAAAACTGAAAGTATTTGCAAGATGATATAAACATAATAAAGTTATAAATATAGATATTATTTTTGACGTAACCATACTTATTATATCTGAAAATACAAAAATAGTTGTAATAAATACAATAATAAATAATGGATAAAAAAACAGAGCAGTCCTTCCACTTAAATCAGGAGTATGTAAAATCTTACATTGTAAAATACTTATAACAGATGTAAATATCAAAACTGTAGTTGTAATAAAAACTGGATTATTTATAATTTTTAATTTAACATTTCTAAATTGAATTACAATATATATAATATTGAATATTACTACAATAATTCCAAATGCTACAATTATAAATTCCAAATTGGGAATTATACTTGTTGAGCCATAAAGTGCCTGTTGAACAATTGAAAAAATCGTTCCTTTCAAAAAGCCCAATGAATACCAATATTGAAACTGATTAGTACTTTGCATCTTGTAAATTGGAACTGCTATCAGTGCAGCATATAAAATGCAAGAAATTAAGATTATTAATGTTGGCTTAATAACAAGCCTTATTCCCCCTTTCCTCAATAATAAAAAATATAACCAAGTTAGTATAGTAACTGCCGCCCAAAAAACTAAAAGCGTAAAATTAGCATAAGAGGCTAAGATTGAAAGGGAAAATGCTAACCAGATATCTTTATTTTTTAAATATTTATATCCCGAAATTAAGTAACTTACTGATAAAGTACATAATGAACATGACATACCGTATCCTCTGCACAATCCAAAAAAGTCCAGAAAATATGGGTTAGCTATAAATAAAATAGCAGCAGGAATAAAATAAACAGAATCCTTTTTTAAAATTGAAACAATAATACGATAAACAGCAAAAGCATAAACTAAAAAAGATAAAAGGTTAGGTAATCTAACTACCCATTGCTCCTTACCAAATAAACCTAAAAATCCTTTAGTTATTAAAGTGTTTAATACATGATTATTAGGCCAATTATCAGGATACATCATTATTTGCCAAACATTAAAGTTACTATAATGAGCAGTTGTTGACGTTTCGTCGTGTGTTATTGGAACTTGAAAAACTTTATATAATATGAATAAAAATATTAATTCATAAATAATAATAAAAATAATAATGTTTATATTTTTTAATTTTAATAATGAAGTTTTCATATTACCAAATATTAATCTTTTATCAAACTATTATTTTTTAAAAAATATAAACTATTATTAATTATTTTTTTTCGTTGTAAAAAATGAATAAAAGATGTTCTTAAAACACCTAATCCATACATTATACTTCTGTTTAAATTTATTGAAGAAGCGTCTTTAAAATATTTGGTAGGGCAGGTTACTTCTGCAATTTCATAACCCGCGTACACTATTTGTGAAAGCATTTGGTTATCAAAAACAAAATCATCAGAATTCATATTATAATTAATTGATTCTAAGACATCTCTTGAAAAAGCACGGTATCCGGTATGGTATTCAGAAATTTTTTCGTTGATTAATATATTTTGTACCAATGTAAGGAAGCGATTTGCGATATATTTATAAACAGGCATCCCCCCCTTTAATGCGCCCTTACCTAAAATACGAGAACCTAAAACCACATGGTATAAATCGTTGGCAATAATATATGCCATAGATGGAATTAGTTTAGGTGTATATTGATAATCCGGATGTAACATAATTATAATATCGGCGCCTAATTCCAATGCCTTATTATAACAAGATTTTTGATTTCCACCATAGCCTTTATTATTTTCATGTTTAATTATATGTTTGATTCCAATCTTTCTTGCTATTTCTACTGTTTTATCAGAACTGGCATCATCAACAATTACCACATCGTCAACAATATCCATTGGAATCTCGCAATAAGTATTTTCTAATGTCTTCTCAGCATTATAAGCTGGCAATACAACAACTATTTTTCTACCACACAACATATTATAAACTTATTTCATTTTAAAGTGTTTTAATTTTTTCAATAAATAAAAAAAATTCACTATAATTAATTTAAACTTATTTCCCATAAGTGTCTATCATCCACTTAGCATCTAAATATACCATACTATCTAATGATATTCCCTTTTGTAGAGATTTTTCTCTGATTGCATTTAACCATTTTTTATCGCTATAAATCTTTTTAATTTTGTCTTTTATTAATACTTCGTAATTACCTGTTTCAAATTTATAATTAGCTAATTCATATACAGCTTTTATTCTATTCGAAAATAATAACTTAACAGCATATCCATTCTTTATAAAATTTGCTTCTTCCTGATCGCTCAAATATCTATCCACTAATAGCATTTTATTATTTTTAAACATACTATTAATTGGGACCTCTTTATACCAATTTGTAAATTTTTCCGGAATTACATTATAAAAATATGCTTTTGGATAAAGTTGCATTAATCTATTTTCATGAACTCTTGAAAATGCAAGCCCAAATAATAAAGCATAGTTTTTATTTAAACTATATGAAGCATTTGTAACAATATTATATTCTGAATTATTTTCAAGAAACTTTTGTAATTCATCACATTCAATTTTTGTCATTGATTGACCAAGAAAATCAACTTTGTAGTTTTTTAAATTAACCAATATACAAAAGACCATCAAACTGCTCAAAAATATTAACTGTATAAGATGGTTCCTGAATCTAAATTGCATTGATATTAATACACAAGCTATAATAAAAGTTAATGCGGTCAACGCATAAGTTACAATTAAATAGTAACTTTTCCCATCAAAAGATTTTGAAACAATAAGGATACTTACTATTTGAGTAATAATTGAGTAAAAGAATAATTTAAATACAAAAGTATTATAATGATTTCGTCCAGTTCTTTTTAAATAATAAAAATAAATTAACCAGACGAGCGACAATATCATAAAAACTGTCATTAAATTATTATTTGATATAATAAATATGATATTTTTATAGTAAGTATCTGGATTTATGATTGTTGTACTTCCACCGCCATATATTCCGGAATGCGTAAATAATGATAAAAACCAATTAAACATATAAGGATATTGCTTAATAACCGGTAATGTGAATATAATAAAACTTAAGGCGGTAATAGAAAAAAATTTTACAAGCTTCTTAATATTAAATCCGATAAATAATATAGGTAATAATAAGATCGGAAGAACAATTAATTTTACAGATAAAGCTAAACCAGAAAGAATTGGGAACAGCCATAACTCTTTTGTTGTATCTTCATTATTTATTTTCTTTACTCCATATTGAATAATCAGCAATATAAACAATTGTAATATAATAATTAACATCGCATCTGGCATAAAACTAACCGATGAGATGGTTAAGGATGTGGAAAATAAAAATGGTGCAGATTGTGAGGCTATTGCCAAATTTAAATTTTTAGACTTTTTATATATCCCATAACCCGAAAAAAGAGTAACTGCTACTATTAAAAAAAATAACATCAATTGCAAACGAATCTCATAATAAGCAGGATGCAAAAGAACATCTGTCTGTATATCTGCAGATTTTTCATGAAGCCAATAAGTTAGCCGTATTCCTGCCGCCGAAAATATTGTTAAAGGTACCCCTGGGTGATCACAATATAACGGAAGTTTGTGCATATTTATATTAAGACCATTAAGAATATAAGCATAGTCAGGATCGCTACAATATATATTTTTTTCTATATGTTGCTGATAAATAACCACCAACAAAGGAATAATCAGTAGCAGTAAGTAGCTCATCCACAACCTAATTCTCTTCATAATTTATTTTTTGTAAAATAAACCATATTTCAAAACACAAATTATCGCTCTAAATCCATCTGACATTCCTATTTTCTTCCCGTCTTCATATGTACGTCCATAATAAGAAATTCCCACCTCATAAATCCTTATTCCTTTTATATGAGAAATCTTGGCAGTAACCTCTGGTTCAAAACCAAAACGTTTTTCTTTAAACTGAATTTGTTTAAGAATCTCTGTCCTAAACAATTTATAACATGTCTCCATGTCAGTAAGATTGAGATTAGTAAACATATTGGATAGGAAAGTAAGGAAACGATTCCCGATTGTATGCCAGAAAAATAAAATACGATGTGGCTGACCTCCCATAAACCTTGACCCATATACCACATCTGCATGTCCATCCACAATAGGCTTCAATAGTACATTATATTCCTCCGGGTCGTATTCCAAATCCGCATCCTGAACAATTATAAAATCGCCTTGTGCTTCTTTTATTCCTCTATGAATAGCAGATCCTTTACCCTTGTTTATTGTTTGATTGTATAATTTAATTATTGATTGAGGATGTAATGCAATATATTCTTCTACTACCCTCATAGTATTATCTGTAGAACAATCGTTGATAATAATAATTTCCTTTTGAATATTATCTATAAGTTGAACATTTAATACCTTATCGAGAATAAGGGCAATCGTTCCCGCTTCATTATAGGCGGGTATTAATATAGATAATACTTTCATTAATGTTAAAACTGAATTTAAGGCAAAACTATAAAAAAGGTTTAAAATACTGCAAAATAATTAAACTTGTTTTACAATAAGATAAATTATATAGCATAAAATAACGTTAACAAATCGTGATTATATTATAAAAAGGTTACCCCAATATATATAATACTGATAGTTACTGGTTAATTGGGGGAAAGCATGTGATAGAAATTTTAGTGGTTTTTTCTAAATAATTTTTGCCCTGATTAACCTGTTAAGAATAAAACATTTTATGAGTCTCTGCTATCTTACCTAAACAAATTTATTAATAAAAATTCTTTGCGCCTCTTTGCAAGAGACTCAGCCATTCTCTGCGGTTTAAATTTTTTTTA
This sequence comes from Lentimicrobiaceae bacterium, assembly GCA_023227965.1. Lineage (NCBI taxonomy): Bacteria > Pseudomonadati > Bacteroidota > Bacteroidia > Bacteroidales > Lentimicrobiaceae > Lentimicrobiaceae bacterium. The sequence continues at coordinate 73,568 of JALOCA010000012.1, forward strand.
CCGCAGAGTAAGGAAAGAATTGCGCATAGAGAACCGCAAAGCCTACCCTATTGAAAAAATAACGTATCATACTACGAATCATTAATATTTTTCTTCATAAATTATGGTTTTATACTTTTTAGGCAGGAAAACGGATAATCATTAAATAATAAATAATATAATCGCATTACTTATAAAAAATAATATATAAAGATTGTATTACTTATTATATTACAATTTAAAATGTATATTTATTTATTTGAATTTTTAATAGTAATTTTTCATCACCCATTAACTCTATTTAGTTTTCAATAATACAAACTGATTTTGATTGTATTTTATTGATATTTAACAATATTAATAATGTTTCCTTATCACATTTTGAATAAAACGCACAAGCATCTCCCTTAGAAGGACATGAAGTTGAATATCCATTTATAGTAGGTATATTAAGTTCCTGGCTTGTCCGCATTGCATCCAAATGAGCCTGATAAGCTGGGACACTATTACCTGGGACATAGGCAAAAGCTATATGTTTTCTGTGATTATATTCATTTTGAATTTTTAATTTTAATGTGTCTATACGAATTATACATTCTTTTTTTTCAGTTTTTAAAACTTTTGATGCATCAAATAAATTATCTGTAACAATTATAATAGGAAAAATAAACATTACTATTTTCCATACCATTTTGTAGTTTTTTAATTTTAATAACATTAATGCACCTACAATTAAAAGTAAAAAGTTCCATATGTATGCGAATCTTGTTAATACCTGCAAACTATTCATTCCAGGTAAGTTAAAAAGAATGAAATATAATGTTTTCCCACCATTAGTTCTTATGTATAATATTAATATTAATAATATTATAGCAACTAAAGATAGAATGGTTTTGTTAATCGGCTTTTTTATAAACAAATTTTTTATGATATAGACTAATGCTATAATTAAACCTAAATAAGGTAAAATACCCGGAAAAAGTATATGTAGCCACCACTCAGAAACAATTTTATCTCCAAAAGAGGAAAGTATTCTCCATGGAACTGAGGAATTATGAGAAAGAAAAAAGGACAATGGCCTTGGCAAAAAATTAGTTACAAAACTGTAATTTCTATAACCTAAATCTTCTGCCGAATAAACATAAGGCGCTAACAATAAGAACATTAAACTTAAAGAAATACAAGTAATTAATAAAGTATATATATATTCCTTTTTAGTAAAATAAAATAAGATAAATTTGTTTTTTTTATAAACAAATGACAAAATAATCATGTAAAATATTGAAAAATAAAATAAAAAAAATCCTGTGTAAATAACACAATAAAACTGATAAACAAGTCCTAACGCATAAACTATTAAATACTTCCTCGAAGGATTCATTATTAATTGATGTGCAGCATAAAATACTAATGGAATCAAAAATTTTATATTCATTTGTACAAAATATATCTGACCCAAATTAAATATTCCAAATGCAAAAATATAGGCTACTAAAGCTGATATAAAATTGTTTTTTAAACACTTACGCATTACGAAATAAGTAATGATATAATTAAACGCCGTAATAGTTAGTCACCAAAATTGAAAAGAAGTTTCAGAATTTATTCCAATAATCCTATAAAGGGCATAAATAGGCATTGTTCCCAACATATTATCGGATAAAGCAATATTATTTTTATAAGGAAACATAAAACTTGCATTCCAGAAAGAATTTTCATTTCCTGAAAGAAAACGATACCCATGTTCTAATATATAATGAATAAATCTTGCATCACCGAAATCTCCAGGAATATAAGCAAAATCCAAACCTAGTATTCGAATGGCAAAATACCATATTCCAAAAAAAAACATTAGAATTGGTAAAAATATATTTATATTTTTACCAATTCTACAATTCATATTTAATTTTATTTTTCTCATTTGCACGTCGCTTACATCGCTTATTCCTGTATATAAATCCTTTTAACTCTCCTCGAAATGGCAGTTAAAATTTCATAAGGAATTGTATCCATAGCCTTTGCAAGTTTGGTGATTGAATTTTTTTCGCCAAACACAATCACTTCATCGCCTTCTTTTGCTTCTATATGTGAAATATCCAACATACACATATCCATACATATATTCCCTATAATTGGAGCTAACTGATTATTTATTAGTAAAAAACCTTTCCCATTTCCTAATCTCCGATTTAATCCGTCAGCATATCCTATTGGTATTGTTGCTATTTTACTTTCCTTTGTTGCTTTCCACCGGCGATTATAGCCTACTGTTTCCCCTTCAGGAACTTTTTTAATTTGAGATATTATTGTTTTTAAAGTATTTACATTTTTTAAGTATTTTTCATCCTCTGGAACTGATGCAATTCCATATAACCCAATTCCCAAACGTACCATATCAAACTGTGCACCAGGAAATCTTGTAATTCCAGCCGAATTTAATATGTGTAATAATATTTTATAATTAAATTGCTGCTGAATTAATTTACTCATTTTAGAAAATACAGTAATTTGACTGTGGGTAAAAGTATCCTCTTCAGCATCGTCTGCGGCTGCCAGGTGCGAAAATATTGATTTGATTATTATTCTTTTATTATTTTTTATCCTTTCAATTAGCTGTTCTAACTCTCCAACACAAAATCCTAGCCGGTGCATCCCAGTGTCTAATTTAATATGTATATGGACTATTGTTATATCTGGTGAATTTTTTAACGCCTTTTCAATCATGTCAAGAGTCTTGAAACTGTACACTTCCGGTTCTAGTTTATTCACAAGCATGGCATCAATTGCGTGGTTTTCAGGATTCATTACAAGAATAGGCAAGGTAATTCCTGCTTTGCGAAGTTCTATTCCCTCGTCGGCATAGGCAACAGTAAGATAATCGGCATGATGAAATTGTAAAGCCCCTGCAATTTCATAACTACCACTTCCATATGAAAATGCCTTTACCATTGCCATTATTTTAGTTCCGTTAGTTAATTGCGAGCGATAATAATTCAGATTATGTACCAGTGCATTCAAATTGATTTCCAATACAGTTTCATGAGCTTTTTGCTGCAAAATACTATTAATTTTCTCAAAACCAAAAATTCTTGCGCCTTTAAGTAAAATAGCTTCATTCTGAAAATGGTTTACAGAAAATTCCTGCAAAAAAGTTTCGGTATCGGGAAAAAATTTTTTCTCCATCCTGAATTTTTCCTGCTGCTGACTAATGGCTGTGCCTATACCTATTACCCTGTTAATATGCTTTCTATATAAAAGAGTAGCCACCTCTGAATATAATTCTTCATTTGTTTTTCCGCTTTGCAAAATATCGGAAATAATTACCGTTTTTTGGGGATGTTGTTTTTGTTGGTTCAAAAAATCAATGCCAACTGCCAAAGAATTTATGTCGGAACTGTAACTGTCATTAATTATAGAACAATGATTTATCCCTTCCTTAAGCTCCAACCGCATGGATAAAGGATGCAAATACTGCAGCCGGGAGGCAGCCTCCTCTATCGGATAGTTAAGTACAAGCAATGTTGCAAAACAATGCATTGCATTTTCCATTGAAGCCAAATCGGTAAAAGGGATGGAAATTTTAGTTTCCCTGTCTTGATAAATAACTGTAAGTTGGGTAACGTTCCTGAATTTTCGGACGTTTTTTATCCAAAGGTCGGAACCAGGCTGGCGACTCCAGGTGAATGGCTGGCATTCTTCATTTAAGAATGTATTTTTGAGAACATTATCAATAAGCGTATTCTGGCGCAAAATAATGCGTTTAGCTTTTTTAAACAATAGAAGTTTCTCTCTTATTTTTTCCTCAAGGCTTTTAAAGTTTTCGCTATGTGCAGAGCCTATATTGGTAAAAATTCCTATTTCGGGTTGGATAATTAAAGCAAGCTTCTGCATTTCATCTGGTTGTGATATTCCGGCCTCAAAAATAGCCAGTTGATGCGAATCATTCATCTGGAGTACTGACAACGGAACCCCAATTTGTGAATTATAGCTTAACGGGCTGCGTACAACCTTTTTATCACTGCCAATCAACTGATAAAGCCATTCTTTTACAATAGTTTTCCCATTACTTCCCGTGATACCTATTACCGGAAACGTAAAGCGATTTCTGTGAAACTGTCCCAATACCTGTAAGGCATTCAATGTATTGTCAACTACAATAAAACCAGCCGCATTGCAATTTTGAACAGGATAATTTGTATCGGATATTACAAATTTTCTTACTCCCTTTTTATATAATTCGTCTATAAACTTATGTCCATCATTTCTTGATGAAATAAGGGCAAAAAATAAAGTTTTTTCGGGAGACAACAGCCTCCGGCTGTCAATGAGTAAATCCCTTACAACCTCGCTGTTTGTTTGCTGTATTATTTTCCCGGAAATAATTTTCCCAATCTGTTGAAAGGTGTATTCCATTAAGGTTTAAACATTTATTTATGTTCGGTATTGCTGAGGGCATTTGCCTGAAGATGATCGAACATTTGCCTGTTTTTGTAAATATCTATTGCTAAATAGATAGCTGCTCTGAAGGCATCCGGTGAAGCCTTATCCTTTCCTGCCAGTTCATAAGCAGTTCCATGAGCAGGAGAAGTTCTCACAAAAGGTAATCCTGCCGTGTAATTAACCCCACTTTCAAAAGCAAGAGTCTTAAAAGGAAGTAATCCCTGGTCGTGGTACATTGCCAACATGCCATCGAATTGGGTAAAAGTTTCCGAACCAAAAAAACCGTCGGCAGCGTAAGGTCCATATGCCAGAATGCCTTGTTCCATAGCTTGGTTGACTGCCGGTATAATTATATCAATTTCTTCGTTTCCAAGCAAACCTTCGTCGCCAGCATGGGGATTAAGCCCAAATAAAGCAATTTTGGGGCGTTGGATATTAAAATCCCGTTTCAATGATTCGTTAAGGATTTTTATTTTATTTAATATCAGTTCTGTATTAATTGTATTGGATACCTCTGTCAGGGGAATATGACCAGTTACAACCCCAATCCGCAAATTTCCACTTACCATGAGCATTAACGGGTCGGAAGCAGAAAATTTCTCAGCAAGATACTCAGTATGCCCCGGAAAATTAAATTTATCGCTTTGAATATTCTTTTTATTAATAGGCGCCGTTACCAGGACATCTATTAATCCCTTTTTAATGTCTTCAATGGCAGCTTCCAATGCCAAAAAAGCCATTTCGCCTGCCAGATGGGTGGATACTCCCATATCTATTTTTATTTCAGGCTCATAAATATTAATAATATTAGCACGACGAGGCACTGCCATATCGGCTTTCTTAATCAAATTAAATGTAAAATCATTTATATTTAGTGTTTTACGATGATATGAAGCTACTTTTGATGAGCCATACACTATGGGGGTGAACATTTCCATAATGCGTGCATCCATCAGGGATTTTATTATCACCTCATAACCAATTCCATTCAAATCACCATGGGTAATACCCGCAATAATATGTTCTTTTTCTGATGTTTTTGTCATTCTTATGTATTTTGGGCAAAGGTAAATAAATAAAATGTAAAGGTATGAGTGTTTTACTACTTAATTCCTACTTTTGAACGGTAAAAAACATATTACATGAATACAAATCGGGTACTTAATAAGGCTATGCGGGCAGAGTTTCTTTCAGCAACGGAAGGACTATTTCTTCTTTCGGAAGCACCCCTTGCAGAATTAATGTGGACGGCAAATGAAATTCGTAAAATACTTCATCCAGACGGAAAAGTTACCTGGATTATTGATCGTAATGTAAATATTACCAACGTTTGTATGTCCGGCTGCAAATTTTGCAATTTTCATTGTACGCCAAAAAGTAAAAACGCTTATATAACTATTATTGAACAATATATTAAAAAAATAGATGAAACAATACAATTGGGTGGAGAACAATTGCTCCTCCAGGGAGGTATGCATCCGGATTTGGGGCTTTCTTTTTATACCGACCTTTTCAGCCAGTTAAAAAAACTATATCCCAAGTTGAAACTTCATGCATTGGGTCCTCCGGAAATTGCTTTTCTTGCCAAAAAAGAACAATTTTCTTATAAAAAAGTACTGGAAATACTTATGGAAGCAGGTCTGGATAGCCTTCCTGGTGCTGGTGCCGAAATTTTATCAGACAGGGTACGGCACTTTCTCTCGCCAGGTAAATGTTCTGCAAAAGAATGGCTGGATGTAATGCGTATTGCCCACAAATTAAATCTGGTAACTTCGGCAACAATGATGTTTGGGCATGTAGAAACTATTGCAGAAAGGATGGAACATCTGGTAAAATTAAGAGAAGTACAATTAGAAAAGCCAGAAAACGCTCCAGGTTTTCTTTCGTTTATTCCCTGGCCATTTCAACATAAAAATACTGTTCTTTTTTCAAAATACAATGTTTCGAACCGTGTAAATGCAGAGGAATACCTTAGAATGATTGCAGTTAGCCGGTTGATGCTTCCCAACATACCCAATCTTCAGCCATCGTGGCTAACAGTAGGAAAGCAAACAGCACAGCTTTGCCTGCATGCAGGAGCCAACGACTTCGGTTCCATTATGATAGAAGAGAATGTGGTTTCGGGTGCAGGGGCAAGCAACAATTTTAATGCTGCCGGAATTCAAAATGCCATTCGCGAAGCTGGTTTTACGCCCCAGCAAAGAAATCAGAGATTTGAATATATTTATACATAGATGCTTACTGCATGATCGTCTTTAAATTCACTAATAAAATTTATGCATTCTGAATCAATCCGTTTTCAATAGCATATTTTATCAATCCAACTATGGTTTTTTGTTTGGTTTTAACAAAAATATTTTTCCGGTGAGTTTCCACAGTACGTTCGCTAATAAATAGTTTTTCTGCAATTTGTTCATTGGAATATTCCCGTGCAATCAATGAAAGAATTTCTGTTTCGCGAGGGGTAAGTTTTATTACATTCGGTTCTATTGTACTTATCGGACTACCGGTATTATAGATTCCCTTCATGATAACTTCCTGAACATCTTTTGATAAAAATCTTTTCCCTGAAGCTACCGTGGTAATGGCATCCATCAGCTCAGAAATGTTCGTGCTTTTTAGCACGTAGCCCAGTGCTCCGGCTTCTATCATCTTAGATATCATAATGTTGTCATTATACATGCTCAATGCCAATACCTTCGTATCCGGAAACTTTTCACGAACAATTCTGGTTAATTCCACGCCACTCATTTCCGGCATATTTATATCAGCCATCAGCACATCTATTGTATTTGTTTCTATTATTTTCAATGCTTCCATGCCACTGGTAGCCCCCATTACCACTTCAATACAATCTTCATCCTCCAGCAAAGAAATCAATCCGTCTAGCATCAACCGGTGATCATCTACCAAAAGTAGCCGTATTTTATTCATATTCTATCGTTTTTTATTTTTTTTACAGGAACAATGATAGTAATAATAGTACCCCGGTTTATCACAGAATCCAGGTGTACTTTACCTCCAATATTTTCTATTCGCGACCGGATATTTCTTAAGCCAATGCCATGTTTGTCTCTTATTTCACTAATATCAAACCCTTTACCATTATCTTCTATCATCAATGTAATTTCTTTATCGCTTTGCAAAAGCTGAAAATTTATCTCGGTAGCTTTTGCATGAAGAATAATATTGTTTAGTACTTCCTGAACTACACGGTAAATGGTCAATTCGAGAAAATTTTCAAGCTGATTATCAGTACCGTTAATATCCATACTGATTTTATACTTATTAAATTGGTTGAGATGATCAAGCAAATCTTTTATGGAGCCTGTAAACCCTTTTTCTTTCAAAAAAATTGGAGCCATATTATGCGAAATATTCCGAAGTTCAGTAAAGGCATTATCAGTAAGTTCTACTGCATTTTCTATCAGTTCATTTTGTTTTACAGAAGATAGTTTCTGCTTGTTTTTCAAGCTGGTAAGTGTAAGTTTCAACAAAGAAAGTATCTGACCAAGCCCGTCGTGCAATTCCTCTCCCATACGTTTACGTTCGCGAATTTCTGCTTCAATAACCTCATTTGCACGCTTTTCCTTAAGAAGATAGAAAGTTTCTTCTAATGTAATCTTTTGTTTATGCCTGTAATTGATGTATATAATATATAAAATCAGCAAAGCAATAAAAAATCCGGTAATTACCAAGATAATTTGATTATTTCTTTTGCCAATTAGTAAATTTTGTCTTTCAATCTGAAGGTTTTGGATTTTTTTTTGCCTATTAAGCAAAGCTATTTCCGTATTACTTTTTTCTGTTTCATGTTTTAGCTCAAGATCATAAATCTGATTAAAACGTTGGCTATTAACTACACTATCTTCTGTTTCCTTAAATTTTCTATAATACTCAAATGATTTGAAAAGATTTCCCTTAAGTTGGTAAATATCAGAGTAGTTTTTGTATGTTTCATATAATAATTTCTGGCTTTCAACTTTTTTTGCTATTTTCTCAGCAAGGGTATTTAGTTCCATCGCTTTCCCTGAATTGTTTTTTTTAACATAAATAACAACAATTTTTAACAATGCAGAAGCAAGTTCGCTATCATCGTGGATAATTTTTGCATAATCAATAGATTTCTGTTCATAAGCCAACGCTTTATCATAATTTCTCTTTTCGATAAAGAGCGATCCAAGATGGTTATAGCTTATTGATAATCCATAATAATCTTTATTTTTTTCTTTTATTTTTATAGACTTAATTAGATATTCATATGCTTTATTTTTATTATTATTTACAAGGTACAGATTTCCAATGTTTGTCATTACCGCTCCTAACCCAAATTCATCATTGGTTTTCTTATATAATACATAAGAGGAATCGAAAAATTGAAGTGCTTTGTTACTATTTCTTAACGATTGATAAATTAATCCAATATTATTGTATGCAGACGCAAGTCCGTTCATATTTTTAGCACTTTCAAAATAGCTTAGAGACGAAAAGTAATATTTTAAAGCATCATTATAATTTCCGATATGCCAATGTGTAAGGCCAATATTGCTCAGATTACCAGCTATTTGTCTTGTATCGTTAAATTTCTTACTGATAACCAATGCTCTATGATAAAACAAAAGCGCGCTATCGTATTTACTCAAAATATCGTAAGCAACCCCTATCCTGTTATTAGCAACATTTTCCCCCTTAAAATAACGTAATTTAGTTGCCAATGTTAATGCAGTATTTCCATAATCAAGTGCTTTGCGCGTATCTGTATAAATATAATTCCAGCATAAACTATTTAATACATCCACTTTCTTTTCTCCTTTCGCAGAGCTTAGTAAATGTAATAAGCTATCCTGTGTTGGAGAAGGTGGTTTTGCATAACCACTTACAGAAAAGACACTTATAAAATTTATTGCTATAAAAACTAGCAGCCACTTCATTAAGAAAATGTATTTATAAAAACGCTGTAAAAGTATGTAACTCTTATGTTATTATTAATCAATTTTTTGGAAAATTATAAAAATACGTGCCAATACGGATTTCTGTATATAAAAATACCCACCAACACGGATTGTTTAATACTAAATGATAAAACTATTTTTGCCTTGATATAATTTTCAAAATTCATACTAAAATTAATAAAATGATAAGGAAAACTTTACTATTCGTTATGTTGGTTGGTATCAGTGTTTTCAAAGTTAACGCTCAATCAACCTGGTTTCCATTACAATCAGGAACAGATAAAACACTATACGGCGTTGATTTCTTTAATGAAAATACCGGAATTGCTGTTGGAAATAAAGGAATAATTCTTAAAACAACAGATGGAGGGGCAACATGGGAACAAAAAGACGCTGGAGTTGGAGTAGCTCTTAATTCCGTTAGTTTTATTGATAAATATCATGCGATAATCGTAGGCAACGGTGGTTTGATGCTCAAAACAGAAGATGGGGGCAATACCTGGACACAAGAATATATACAAAATATTTCTGAAGCTGATTTATTATCCATAGATATGGAACCTTCCGGTAAAGGCATTGTATGTGGACGGTACATGACGATATTGACAACACAGGACATGGGTACAACATGGTTAGTTTTAAGAAAAAATTATATTGGTGCTTTTTATTCAGCGAGAATATTAAATAATAACATAGCATTCGTATTTGGTGAAAATTCCATTTCCAACAGTTTCGTTATGGCAATAGCTCATTATGA
>JALOCA010000013.1 GCA_023227965.1 Lentimicrobiaceae bacterium
AAACAGCATTAATAAGTCGAAAAGCATTCAAGTGATTATCAGGCCAACATTCTTTCGCCGGCATTTTTACTGCCCGAAAGGAATTATTAATTGTTAATAATCCGGAAATGCAATATTATGAAAAAAAATAAATTATCGTTTACATAAATAAATTATTTTTAAAAAATCAGCATTCTATTAACATTCATCGCCTACGGCAAAATGTAAAATGCTGAAATATACCATAGATAGTTTTACAATCTTCACCCGAACTCAGGTTATTAAAAGAACCCTTTCAGTTTTTTATAAATAAATTTATTGTTCAGGCACAGATTCACTACAAGGTTAAAAATCCATTTCCGATCCTGAATAATTTTCCGGGCTAAATATGCTTTTCTGTTTTTTGACCTGAATTTATCCTGCATCATTTTATCATATTGTTTCATAAATGGAGTCGTAAAATTATTTTGTGCAAAACACTTTTTAGCATGCCAGCCGGCATACCTTCCGGATACCATTGCTTGTCCTATCCCCTCACCCGTCAGCGGATTGATTAACGAAGCCGCATCGCCGCAAAGCATAAATCTGTTACCCGAGATGGCAAGTTCCCGTGAGCCCAATGGCAGGCTGTAGCCTTCCACTTTACCCACAATTTCGGCATCTTCAAACCTGTTTTTCAGACAAGGAGTATTTTCAATAATCGAAATCAGCTTTTTAAGTAAGTTTATTTTCTTTTCTGAAACAGTTTGAGATAACATTCCTACACCAACATTTGCATAATTGCCAGGCAATTGAAAAATCCAGAAGTATCCCGGGAAAACATCTTTGAGAAAATGCAGTTCGTAAGTTGATTCAGGAATACCTTTTACATTTTTGAAGTATGCACGTGCCGCTACCATGTTGTGTTTTAAATCCATTTTTGTATCTGTCAACTTTTTTCTAACAGTACTGAAAGCTCCGTCGCAACCAATCACCAGCGAAGATTCAATTTTCAGATTTTCACCGGCATCTATCATCACACCCTTGTCATCCACAGTAATATTATGAACAGGAGTATTTAAAAATAAGGTAACATTGGGAAGCTTTTTTGCCAGTCCCAGCAAAAAATTATCAAAGTGAATCCGTTTACAGATAAAACCTTGTTCGGGATAGCTGAAATTAATGGCTTTTTCATTTGGCGCTACTATGCGGATGGTATTCACCGGTTCTTTGTCGGTAAATCCTTCCAAAGCCTTTTTATACTTTGGATTTATAGTATTTAAAACCTTGGGGATATAAGCCGCCACAGCTCCGCCACAGATTTTATCACGGGGAAAAGTACTCTTCTCTAAGATGGCAATTTGTAAACCGGAATTTTCCAGGGCTAACGCACAAGTTGTTCCGGCAGGACCGGCTCCACAAATGACAACATCAAATTTTTCAGGCATTATTTAATTTTCAAATTTTTTGTAATTGCAATTTTTGTTACAACCGATCCTGAAAATTTCAAGATTCTTCAACCAAAACAATTGTACTTTTTATGTTTCCAAAATTGCAAACCTATTGCCTGCAGACAGGTTTAGAAATTGAAAGCAAATCTCCACAATTCCCTTAATCTTAGCCTCAACCTTAACCTGAATTAATAAACATAGCTTGTCACCCTAAACGCGGGATTAACACATTAGCACGTCAACAAATTATTAAATTACCTGATATTAATTGCGTATGGCAGTCGTGCCTGTACACCGGAATATTCTTTCAACGATTTCAGGTAGCTGTAATACGTGTAATATTCGCCAAGGTTTGCTTTAATTCTCGATTCTTCGTAGCCGCCCGAAATTTCTTCAACTATGCGTGTCAGGGCATCTTTTTGCCGTGGAAGGTTCAGCAGGCGGTAGTTGCCCAGTTTTGCCATTTTAGCCGCTTCTTTAATGGCGTCGTCGAGTCCGCCGATAGCATCTACAAGGTTGATATTTTTGGCATCGGTTCCACACCATATTCTTCCCTGCCCGATGCTGTCAACGCGGGCGGTGGTAAGTTTCCTGCCTTCGGCAACATGGCGGACAAAGGTTGCGTAAATATGTTCAATTTCCTGCTGAATGGCACCTTGTTCGTAGGGGGTAAGCGCACGGTTAGGGCTAATAAAATCGGCATAGGGATTGGTTTTTACACCGTCGAAAGTGATGCCTAACTTGTTATTGAAAAATTTTTGCAGGTTGGGAATCATCCCAAACACGCCTATAGAACCCGTGAGCGTAGTGGGGGAAGCAAAAATTTTATTGGCGTTACAGGCAATATAATATCCGCCGGAAGCTGCCACATCACCCATGGAGGCAATAACGGGTTTTACCTTCTTTGCCAGTTCCACCTCGCGCCAAATCACTTCCGAAGCAAGGGCACTACCTCCAGGTGAATTAATTCTGAGAACAATAGCCTTCACCATTTTATCCAAACGGGCTTCGCGGATGGCTTTTGATACACGTTCAGAACCTATGGTTTGGTCGTCGCCTTCGCCTCCTGTGATGCTACCCGAAGCATATATAATGGCTATCTTGTCTTTCGAAGTCTTCTTTTTTTCTGTTTCAGGAGCGTTCTGGTATTTGTTAAGCGACATAAAGTTGATTTTTTCGTCTTTTTGCAACCCTAGTTTTGTGCGGAGTTCGTCGAGCAACTCATCTTTATATACTAATTTATCAATGAGTTTGCATTTAACTGCATCTTCGGGCAACCGTATCTGCAATTGGTCGGCAATGCGGTTGAGTTCTTCCACGTTTATTTTACGGCTTTGCGAAATGCCGAGCAGCATATTATCCCAAATACCGCTCACATACTTTAATGTCTGTTCGCGGTTGGCTTCGCTCATTTTATCGGAAACGAAAGGTTCAACGGCGCTTTTAAATTTGCCATGCCGGATTACCTGCATCTCGATATCGAGCTTTTCGAGGGTTCCTTTCATGAAAAAAATCTGTGCCGAAACACCTTTAAAATCAAGCGAGCCTTCAGAATTCATAAAAATTTTGTCGGATATACTTGCCAGATAATAGGTTTTTTGCGTGTACGTTTCGGAGTAGCTGTACAGAAATTTGCCAGAAGTTTTGAAATCAACCAATGCGTTACGTATTTCCTCTACGGTGGAAATTCCTGCCGGAATAAAGGAAAGATCGAGCAAAATACCACTGATATTAGGATCGTTCTTTGCCTTTCGGATGTTTTTCAGAATGTCGTTTAATCCGGGAACATTGGCGTTCTGCAATGCAGAGAAGTTAAACGTTTCAACAGGGGTGCGGTCGGAAACAGGCATATCAAATTTCAGCCGCAGAACCGTGTTTTTAACTACGGTAGTTTCTTTATCACCGGCAAACGAAACGAGGGATGCAATGATGCCTATTGAGATAAAAAACACAATCAGCAGGGTAAGAAAAGTACCCAGCATGGAAGCAAACATAAATTTAAAAAATTGTCTCATGGTTTTGGTTTTTAAAATTCTATGCAATTTTAATACATTTTTTTCAAATAGTAAATATCTTGCCGGACGTTTTTAAAATATTTTAACGACAATGTTTTTTTTTCAAAAAATGATTTGATATTTGTACAAGGGAAAATTGAAAACCTACATGTTGAAAATCAACAAAATATGTAAATGGCTGTTTATTATAACTTTTCTTCTGTTAAACGACGGAAGTGCAAGCTTGTTGTATTCATATTCAGGGGCAGTACACACTTCTCCCAACATAGATGCTGCCGGTTTGTGTGTTAATTTTTATTCCTGTGGCAAGCCCTTTCCGGCGTGGAATACCTTTTTATTTAATGCAATGCCTTCCGGTAACGAAGAAGGTTACGGGAAAAATACCATTACCGGTGTATTGAAGGATGCAAAGAATAGAAGAATCGTTTTCCCTATTGTTTCGGACGGAAAAGCTACTTCCAGGCAACTAGCTGATTTTCTTACGGGCTGTAACCCCATGATTGCCTATGATAAATCCCTGGAGATTGCTGAATTGTACATCGAGGAAAGCAAAAATGAAAAAATCAATCATGATATGGCTTTCTGTCAGATGTGCCTCGAAACAGGCTTTTTGCGTTTTGGAGGAGTGGTAAGCGGAAAACAATATAATTTTTGCGGGTTAGGCACTACCGGAAAATGTAGGGGGGAAGTATTTCCTTCTGCGCGTTTGGGAATTCGTGCACACATACAGCATCTTAAAGCATATTCTACTAAAACTTTGCTCAACATGCCTCTTGTAGATAAACGATTTTCGAAAGTAAAAAGAGGCTGTGCCCCGACTATCCATCATCTTTCGGGAAAATGGGCAACAGACAGGCGTTACGGAAGCAAAATCGCAAGTTTGATGGGCAGGTTGTATAAAAAATGTAATATACATGTCCATGGCTGAGGTTTTTGTATTACTGGGGGGCAATACCGGCGACAGAAAGGAAATTTTAAGGAAAGCTTCCGGGCATTTAGAAAAGAGGGCAGGGCATATTACCTGCAAATCTTCGATTTACGAAACCGAACCCTGGGGTTTTACTTCTGATACGGCTTTTTTAAACCAGGCAATGTGCCTGCATACCCTGCTTTCGCCCCGGGAAATCCTTACTGTTATTTTGCAAATTGAAAAAGAAATGGGAAGGCAAAGAATCGGAAAATCATATGCATCGCGACCCATTGATATTGACATTCTTTTTTATGAACATCTGGTAAACAATGAGCCTGACTTAGTAATCCCCCATCCGAGACTGCATTTACGAAAATTTTCACTTATACCTCTTAACGAAATTGCAGGCAGTTTTATTCATCCGGTTTTACAAAAAACAATAGAAACACTGCTGAAAGAGTGCAAAGATACGCTTAAAGTAGTTAAATATCTGTAGAATATGTTGTATAATTATATTTGTATAGAAGGAAATATCGGGGCGGGAAAAACGAGCCTTGCTACCAAAATTGCCGCCGACACTCAGGCAAAACTCATTCTTGAACGATTTGAAGACAACTCTTTTTTACCTAAATTTTATGAAAATCCACGCCAGTATGCCTTTCCGCTCGAACTTTCCTTCCTTGCCGACAGGTACCAACAACTCAAAGAACAGTTGACATCCGAGTTGTTTGTCCCGTTTACTATTTCCGATTATTTTATTGCCAAGTCGCTCATTTTTGCACAAAAAACCCTTGAAAGCGATGAGTTTACCCTGTACAGGCGTCTTTTTGATATTATCATTTCAGCACTTCCCAAGCCCGACCTGTACGTGTATCTTTATGTTGATATTGAAAAACTTAAACGTAATATTAGCAAAAGAGGCAGGACGTATGAACAAAATATTCAACCCGAATATCTTGAAAAAATACAGGCAGGCTATCTCGACTATTTTAAATACATTCCCGAACAAAGGATACTGATTATTGATGTAAATAATATTGATTTTGTGAATAATGCCGATGATTACCGGCTGATTACCGAAACCATTTTCAAACCTTATGATAAAGGTTTACACAGAGTTATTTTGAAAAATGCAACGTAAAAAGATAGATTTTAATTAAGTTTGTTGCTAATACTTTTTGAATGCGAAAGACTTCATTGTCAGAAAAACTGATACTTAATTTCTTACTGCTGGGTATTGGTGCCATAGTCTTGGTTGGCTTTATTTCTTTTTACACTGCACGTTTCGAACTCAAGAAACGTACATACGAACAACTTACATCCCTGAGGGTGTTAAAAAACAACCAGATAGAAAGTTTTTTTTCCGACAGAAAACGTGATATTCGCCTGATAGCCAACTCTGCCGATATAATAAATTCACTGAACCAACTCAACAGATACAGCGCATCAATTACAGCAAAACATATTTCTTCTTCACTTCCTGCCTTCAGGCAAAACAGGTATTTAATCCGGTATTTAAACTCCTGCGGATATTATAACCGTTTTTTTATCTGTAATGCAGGGCAAGCGATGATTATTTCCTCAACCCGGGCACCAAACTCGGGACAATGGTTGAAATATGAAAAACGACCCGAATATCTGGACGCCTTGTACCGGAAGACAAAATCTTCTCTCTCCACTGTGATAGAAGACATACCCGCAAGCATGAAAGATAAAGCAGTATGTATCGCTACCCCTATCCTGAGCCACGAAGATCAGTTTTTGGGAATAATGATTCTTGAAATAGCATCTTCGGCTATCAATGCAATAATGGTTGAAAACAATCCGATGAATGGGCTTGGAAATACCGGGGAAACCTATCTTGTGGGTAGCGACAGGCTTATGCGAAGTAATTCCCGCTTTCATCCCAATTCCATTTATCGAACCCGGGTAAATTCTATTGCCGTAAATCGAGCAATTAAAAACGAAACAGGGACCAAAGTCATCAGAGATTACCGGAATAAAGAAGTTCTTTCCTCGTTCGGGAAAATTCATACTAAGGGGCTGGAATGGGTGCTAATTGCCGAGATAGATTACGACGAAGCCATTGATCCTATTTACAAAATACGCAACGAAACAATTTTTCTCAGTATCATTGTTTCGATGGTACTGTTTGTATTCGTTTTTTTCTTTTCAAAAAAAATTACAAAACCCATCAAACGGTTGCAAGAAGCTGCCAACAAGGTAGGTAAGGGCGATTTTAGCGAAAAAGTAGAAATCACTACCCATGATGAAATAGGCGAACTTACCGAATCTTTCAACCTGATGATTAACCAGTTGAAAACAAAAAACAAAGAACTGAAAGAGGAAAGGAAAAAAAGAATCCGGTCATCCATTGACGGACAGGAAACAGAACGGCAACGTCTTTCACGCGAATTGCACGACGGACTTGGCCAAATGTTGATTGCTACCAAACTAAAACTGGAAACGCTTATTCATACCGATCGGTCAAAATTTATATATACCATTGATAAAATTAAAGAGATGTTCGACAGCACCATTAACGAAGTGCGAAACATCTCCAACGACCTGATGCCTCCCGTATTAAACGAATTTGGGCTGGTAACGGCATTGCGTAACCTTTGTGATGAAGTATCGGAAAGATACAAAGTGGAAGTTACTTTCTCTTCGGATAAAATTTCGGACAACCTGGGAAAAACGCCCAAAACCTACCTGTACCGCATAGCTCAGGAAGCACTCAACAATATTGTAAAACATGCTGATGCTACCCGTGCAAGTTTGTCAATCACCCACCATAAAGAAGAAATACAACTTATTATTGCAGATAACGGGAAAGGTTTTAATTTTGGCAGTCCTTCGGTAGAATACGGCAACGGAATCCATAATATGCGCGACAGGGTAAACTTATTGAATGGAAATTTAAAAATTGAATCCGCACCCGGCAGGGGGACTACAATAAAAATAACAGTACCAGTAATAATCAACCAATCTATTGAATAATATGGAAAAAATAAAAATTATCCTGGTAGATGACCATCAAATAGTTCGCGATGGAATAAAAGCATTGCTAACCGGTGTCCCCGATTTAGAAGTAATTGGAGAAGCTTCAGATGCTGTGGAACTGGCAGAATTATTAAAATATAAAAAACCAGATATACTTTTACTTGATATTTCACTGCCAGGTATGTCGGGAATAGAAATAACCCGAAACCTTGTTTTGGAACATCCCGAAATTAAAGTGCTTATTCTTTCCATGTACACCAATGAAGATTTTATCTTCAATGCAATTAAAACTGGTGCCAAAGGATATCTTCCGAAAAATACTTCGCAAAAAGAGATAATTGATGCTATTAATGCCGTTTACAGGGGAGAAGAATATTTCAGTGAATCCATTTCCAATATTATCCTGAAAAGTTATATCAAAAAAGTTAAAACAGGTGACGAACCAGAAGAAATAACACAGGCAGTATTATCCAAAAGAGAATTGGAAATCCTGAAACATTTTGCCGAAGGTTATTCCAATCAGCAGATCGCGGATAAACTTTTCATCAGCATCCGTACCGTAGAATCGCATAAAAATCATATCATGCAGAAACTTAAACTGAATACCACGGTTGATTTGATCAAGTTTGCTATTAAAAATAAGATTATCGAATTGTAAGAACACCGACTTTACATTATTGTTTTTTCTTAGAAATCCTTCAGTGGCATACCTATGGTTTGCCTTCGTTTTATTTGAGAAAAAATACGTTTTAAATCTATTGCAGACCAATCTTATACTTCCAACATTTGCAGACAGAAATCAAATTCTTTCTGCTTATGAATTATAAAAAACTCACATTACTCTTCATCCTGATATTAACCGGCAACGTATGGTTATTAGCCCAAGAAAAACCTTCTAAAGTTAATGTTGCTGTAGATTTAATGAGTCGTTATGTTTGGCGCGGACTGGATTATGGAGCCTCTCCAAGCATTCAGCCCACTCTATCATTAATTCATAAAAACTTTGAAATTGGTACATGGGGAGCCATCAGTACACAAGGAACCTATTCCGAAGTAGATATTTACGCAAAATATTCATTAAAAAGATTTTCTCTTATAGCAACCGATTATTTTTTTCCGGAAGAAATTGTTCCCGTGGAACATCAACACAAATATTTCAATTACAATAATAATTCTACAGGCCATGTGTATGAAACTGCACTTCAGTATAAAGGGCCGGAAAACTTTCCGGTAAGCATCCTTGCAAGTACTTTAATATATGGCGCGGATAAAAAATTTGACAAGTACGAAATTGACCTAGTAACCAGCGATACTACTTCAAAATATATAAATAATTATTCAACCTATTTTGAATTAGGATATTCCGCTGCCATTGCCGGAAACAACGTTGATTTATTTATGGGTTTCACCTCGGATAAAGGTTTTTACGGAACTTCTGCCGGGATAGTAAACCTCGGGCTTACTGGCTACCGGAAAATAAAAATTACCGACAGCTTCGAACTGCCCTTAAAAATTTCTGTAATTACCAATCCGCAAGTAAGTAACATATATTTTGTTGCCGGCTTTTCTTTTTAAAAATCATAACTTATTTATAACTAAAAAAATATAACATATGTTAGACACTGGTTCAACCGGGTTTATGCTGCTAGCTTGCAGCCTTGTAATGCTAATGACCCCCGGCTTAGCATTCTTTTATGGTGGACTTGCTACCAAAAGAAATATCCTTGGCATCATGATCCAAAGTTTTGCTTCCTTAGGCTGGACAACGGTATTGTGGTTTGCTTTTGGATACTCTCTATGTTTCAGCGGAGGCGAAGGTGGTATTTTTGGCAATTTCGATAAGGCATTTCTGAATGGTGTTTCCACCGATTCAATGTATTCTAATGGAAAAATACCTGAAATTGTGTTTATCGCTTACCAAATGATGTTTGCCATCATCACCCCGGCCCTTATCACCGGAGCCTTTGCAAATCGTGTTAATTTTAAGGCATACATGGTGTTCCTTACTGTTTGGCAGATTTTGGTTTACTATCCTTTTGTACACATGGTTTGGGGCGGTGGATTACTTGCCCAGTGGGGAGTTCTTGATTTTGCAGGCGGAATCGTAGTTCATGCTACTGCAGGTTTTGCTGCTCTGGCCTCTGTTTTTTATGTTGGTGCACGTGTGGATAAAAATTCAACGCCTAACAGCATTCCGCTGGTAGCTATTGGTAGTGGATTACTATGGTTTGGCTGGTATGGTTTTAATGCAGGAAGCGAAGTGGCCGTGGACAAAATTACCTCTGTCGCCTTTTTAAATACCGACGTTGCTGCTTCTTTTGCCACAGTAGCATGGGTTGTGATAGAGTGGATACGCGAACGCAAGCCAAAATTTGTCGGCTTACTCACCGGATCCATCGCAGGTTTAGCCACCATCACTCCCTGTGCCGGTTACGTACCACTATGGGCGGCAGCACTTATTGGAACCATCGCAGGAATTGTATGTTACCTTGCCGTTCAGATGAAAAACCGCTTAAAATGGGATGATGCGTTGGATGTTTGGGGGGTACACGGAGTGGGTGGTTTCCTTGGAACTATTTTATTAGGTGTTTTTGCTTCCAGAACCATCAACCCTTCTTTAGTAACCGAAGGTTTATTCTTTGGAGAATCTTCGTTTTTCGTTAAAGAATTGATTGCAGTAGTGGTAGCAGCAGCTTATGCTTTTATCTTCACATATATAATGTTAATAGTCATAAATATGTTTACTCCGGTACGCGTTCCGAAAGAAATGGAAAAATCAGGTCTTGATGAAGGACTGCACGGGGAACGCGCATACGATGAAGGTGCTCTATAGTTTTATAGTATTTTAGGTTGTTGTTTTGATTTTTTAAAAAAGCTTCTGATTTATTCAGAGGCTTTTTTTCTTATTTTTGCAGCTCAAACTTCATCATATGAAGAAGCTGATATTTACCACATTAATTTTAATCAGTTTTTGTGGTTTTTCTCAAAATATGAATCAAAAAGTAATGGATTCAAAGAAAAATATTGAAATCCTCCTCGGCTACTGCAACCGCCAAGGCTTTTCCATCTGCCCTTTCGATAGTGCCTACCAGGCCGGATACCCATCCTATACTCCGGATGCTGCCGTATTAGAAGAAATCGCCCCTTTGCTTCCGGAAATTACCATTACCATTGTGATGGGAACCTGGTGTGGCGATAGCAAAGATCAGGTTCCGCGATTTTATAAAATCCTGGATGCCTTGCAATTTGACGAATCAAAAGTAAGTTTGATTTGTGTGGACAGAGATAAAAAAGCCGGTTTCGTCTCTCTCGAAGACATGAATATTCAATTAGTCCCTACTTTTATCTTTTTCAGAAATGGAAAAGAACTGTGCCGCATAGTAGAAACGCCATCTGAAAGCTTAGAAAAGGATATGCTACGGGTACTTTCTGTTCAGTAATATTACTTTTTGGAAACTATTTTTTGGAAAACTCAATCAACACAATTTTTTTAATTTTATCATTTTATAATGCTGATATTTAAAACTATTAAAGAGATAAATGATTTTATCTCCCTTAAAAAACGGGGACAAAAATCCATAGGATTGGTTCCAACTATGGGAGCTTTGCACCGGGGACACCTGTCGCTGATACAAAAGGCAAAAGAACAAAACGATGTGGTGGTTTGTAGCATTTTCGTCAATCCCATTCAGTTTAACAACCCTGAAGACCTGAAAAAATACCCAAGAACACCACAAGCCGACCAGGAACTGTTGGAAAAAGCAGGCTGCAATGCCATTTTTTCCCCGGATGAAAAAGAAATGTACCCGGAACCGGTTACTAAAGTATATGAAATGGGTGGATTAGAAAAAGTGATGGAAGGTGCTTTTCGCCCGGGACATTTCAACGGAGTTGGTGTGATCGTTCTAAAACTATTCGACATTATTC
This sequence comes from Lentimicrobiaceae bacterium, assembly GCA_023227965.1. Lineage (NCBI taxonomy): Bacteria > Pseudomonadati > Bacteroidota > Bacteroidia > Bacteroidales > Lentimicrobiaceae > Lentimicrobiaceae bacterium. Next base: position 11,265 of record JALOCA010000013.1, read on the forward strand.
TTCCCAACAAAGCTTACTTTGGCGAAAAAGATTTCCAGCAACTTACCATAATAAAATATCTAACAAAGATTTATTCTTACCCGGTAACCATCGTCCCCTGCCCTATTGTAAGGGAAAACAACGGGTTGGCAATGAGTTCTCGAAATGCCCGTTTGACAGCCGGAGAAAAATCCATTGCACCACTTATCTACCAAACCTTGGTTAAAGCTAAAGGAATGTATGAAAATAACCAGGAGTACTATTCGGCAGACACTGTTAAAAAATGGGTTGTAGAAAATATTGAACAAAATAGCCCAATGAAAGTTGAATACTTTGAGCTTTCGGACATTGATACCCTCCAGCCAGTAAGTAACTGGACTTCTGATAATGGAATCATCGGATGTATTGCTGTTTATCTCGGAAATGTAAGGTTGATTGATAATATTGTTTTTATTCATAATTTTGCATCATGCAAATAGAAGTTTTAAAATCCAAAATTCACCGGGCAACCGTAACCCAGGCTGATATTAATTATGTGGGGAGCATCGCCATTGATGAAGATTTGATTGAAGCTGCCAATCTCATTGAGTTTGAAAAGGTGCAGGTATTAAATATTAACAATGGAGAACGCTTTGAAACGTATATAATTAAAGACGAAAGAGGTTCCGGTGTGATTTCCATTAACGGAGCAGCAGCCCGTAAAGCGGCTCCGGGCGATTTGGTTATTATTGTATCATATGCATCTATGGATTTCGAACTGGCTAAACAATTCAAACCTACTATAATATTTCCCAACGCACACAACAAATTATAAATTATTGAAAAAGAAATTTTTTTCGATATTAAGGTTTACATTCTTCCTGGGAATCGGGATTTTTTTTATATGGTTATTCCTCAGAAACCTTACTTCTACTGAAAAACATGAAATAATTTATTCGCTTAAAAATGCAAATTATTTTTGGATTATTATTGTAGTTTTTATTGGTATCTTTAGCCATTACATACGGGCAATCCGCTGGAGAATGTTGTTGGAGCCATTGGGCTATCAACCCCGGAAAGCCAATGTTTTCTTTTCTGTATTTATCGGATATTTAGCCAATATGGTATTGCCACGGCTGGGAGAAGTAAGCCGCTGTGGAGTGCTTACCCGCTACGAAAAAATACCCTTCAACAAAGGTTTTGGTACCGTGATTACCGAAAGAGCCGTTGACATGGTAGTGTTTTTCCTGATATTTTTTGTAAATACTATTTTTCAGGCTTCAAGGTTATATTCCTATATCGAGCAAAAGGTATATCAGCCTTTTTCTGTAAAATTTAACCATGCAGCCGATTTTTCCGGGTCTATTAAAATAATTATCTTTTCGGGCTTAATACTTCTTGTGGTATTGTTTTTCCTGTTCAGAAAAAAAATTATCTATTCCCGTTTTTATACTAAAATCAAAACGATGCTGTTAGGGTTTCTCGAAGGGATAAAATCCCTGATGGGCATAAAAAAACCCCGGCTTTTTATCTTTTATTCCTTGCTGATTTGGTTTTGCTACCTGCTGATGTCGTTTCTTGTATTCTTCGCCATGCCTGCCACGAAACAACTGGGTTTGGATGCAGGTATTTCCGTATTGATTTTTGGCACCATTGGTATTATGCTGGTACAGGGGGGTATAGGAATTTATCCTGCCATCGTTGCCGAAACATTGTTTATTTATGGTATTCCGGAAGTATCCGGCTATGCAATGGGTTGGTTGATATGGATTTCGCAAACTATTACCATTTTAATTATCGGACCATTGTCCACCATTCTCTTGCCGATTTACAACAAACATAGCTATGGAAAAAATTGAAATCATTCGCTCGAAAATACTGGATGCAGAAAGTCTCGACAGAAAATTAGCCTACTGGCGGTTTAAAGAACAGAAAATTGTCTTCACCAATGGCTGTTTCGATTTGATACACCTTGGGCATATTGATTACCTGGCAAAAGCAGCCGATTTTGGCAATATATTGTTTGTAGGTTTAAATACAGATAATTCTGTAAGAAAGTTGAAAGGCATACATCGCCCCATCAACAACCAGGAAGCTCGGGCGATGGCTCTGGCTTCACTGAGTTTTGTAACCGCCGTGATGCTTTTCGACCAGGATACCCCTTACGAACTGATAAAAAAAGTGCAACCAGATATTTTAGTTAAAGGCGCCGATTATGCTCCGGAAAAAATTGTGGGTTATGATATAGTGAAAGCCAAAAACGGCGAAATAATTACCATTTCTCTTACCGAAGGTTATTCTACTACTGCCATTGAAGAAAAAATACGTAACTTGCAGCGCTAAGTTGCATCGTTATGCCAAAAGTAAAAACTGTATTTTTTTGTCAGAATTGTGGTGCTCAAACATCAAAATGGCTGGGCAGATGCCCTTCCTGTGGCGAATGGAACACTTTTGTAGAAGAAGTGGTTCAACGGGAAGAAAGCGGAACACATAAGCAAGCTTCGGCAAGGAATGCAGCCAAGCCACATCTGATCACTGAGATAAATTACGATGAAAACAAGCGAATAGCCAGCGGCGACGACGAGTTAAACCGTGTGCTGGGTGGCGGAATTGTTCCCGGCTCCGTGATATTAATTGGAGGCGAACCAGGCATAGGCAAGTCAACGCTGATGCTCCAGGTTTTCCTGAAACTTAAAAAGTTAAAAACACTCTACATTTCCGGCGAGGAAAGCGAACAGCAGATTCGTATGCGTGCCGAAAGGATTGGAATGGATGGTGCATCCTGCTATATTCTTACTGAAACTTCGATGCAGCAAATTTTTCAGCATCTGGAAACACTGCAACCCGACCTGGTGGTAGTGGATTCTGTTCAAACGCTGCAAACAGAAGTTATTGATTCTTCTGCAGGAAGCATTTCGCAAATCCGCGAATGCACTGCAGAACTTCAACGTTTTGCCAAGCTTACTGGAACACCGGTTTTTCTTATCGGACATATTACCAAAGAAGGAGTTATTGCCGGGCCGAAAATCCTCGAACACATGGTGGATACCGTACTTCAGTTTGAAGGCGACCGGAATTACGGTTACCGCATCCTGCGCTCGGTAAAAAACCGCTTCGGGTCCACCTCCGAATTAGGTATTTACGAAATGCTGAATTCTGGTATGCGACAGGTTTCCAACCCTTCGGAAATCCTTCTCTCGCAACGCGACGAAAACCTGAGCGGCATTACTATCGCAGCCACGATTGAAGGAATGCGCCCGATGCTCATCGAAATACAGGCGTTGGTAAGTTCAGCAGCTTATGGCACTCCACAACGCTCCAGCACAGGATTTGACTACAGGAGATTGAACATGCTGCTTGCCGTTCTGGAAAAAAGAAGTGGGTTCAGACTTGGAGCAAAGGATGTGTTTCTGAACATTGCCGGTGGCATCCGTGTGGACGACCCGGCTATTGACCTGGCAGTGATAGCAGCCGTTTTATCGTCGAGCGAAGATATTCCTATTGATCAGAAAACCTGTTTTGCTGCCGAAGTAGGACTTTCCGGTGAAATACGTTCGGTAAACCGTATTGAACAACGCATTTCCGAAGCCGCAAAACTGGGTTTCGACAAAATTTTTATTTCCAAATATAATCAGAAGGGGATAGATAGAAGCAAATTCAGCATCGAAATAATTGCATGTAGCAAGATAGAAAAGGTATTTGCCCGTTTATTCAGTTAAACATTTTCTACGGCGGGTTAAATGTAAAGATTGCCCTATCCATGGTTTTAGCAATAGGACTGTATATAATAAAGAATTACAGTTTTTATTATGCAATCTTTATTTTGGTAAGTAGCCGCACAGGAGTGTAAGGAGTGTAAAACAAGCTGTGTCATGGAATTTTTAGTACTTTTGTTTATATTTCATCTGTTTTTTCTTAATACTTATCCGCATTGCATCGTAAGTTATATATTATTGTTCGCAGTGCTTTTCTCTATTTTATGAGAAGGCTGAAAAGGGATCAACAAATAATCAATGTAAATTTGCATCACCATTGTTTCATAAACTGTCAGCCAATCAAAGTCCTTGTCTGAACTCTTAATTTTAAAAAAAATACATATCTTTGTCAATCCTTTTACTCATCCGTAAAAACCACACTGTCATGAAAACCCTAAGGGGCAAAATTTTGCTCATTTTCTGTGTTTTATATTTTCAGTTGTTTTATGCTTTTGCGCAAAACGACAATAAAAATCCTATGCACATTGAACCTCCCAACTGGTGGGTGGGTATGAAAAACACCAGCCTGCAATTGCTTGTGCACGCAAAGGATATTTCTTCGGCAAAGGTAAGCCTCATCTACCCCGGAGTGGAATTAAAACAGGTTACAGCCGTTGAAAGTCCCAATTACCTTTTCCTTACCCTCAATATTTCCCCTTTAGCCAAAGCCGGCACCTTTCCTATCGAATTCAAAACCGGGAAAAAATCATCCATAATTTATAATTACGAACTCAAAGCACGCAAAGCGGGTTCGGCTGAACGTACTGGATTCAACACTTCCGATGCCTTTTACCTGATAATGTCCGACAGATTCTGCAATGCCGACACTTCCAACGACAATATGCCCGGCATGACCGAAAAAGCCAACCGCAGCAACCCCGACGGCAGGCATGGCGGCGACCTCAAAGGCATCGAAAGCAAACTCAGTTATATTTCCGACCTCGGATTTACCACCGTTTGGATGACTCCTTTCCTCGAAAACAACCAGAAAGTGTATTCTTATCACGGCTATTCGATAACCGATTTCTACAAAACCGATCCCCGCTTCGGCACTAATGAAGATTTTTTTCACCTGGTAAATACCGCCCACAACTTGAAAATGAAAGTAGTAATGGATATGGTTTTCAACCATTGCGGAAGCTTTCATTGGTGGATAAACGACCTTCCGGCTAAAGACTGGATAAACCAATGGAATGAATTCACCCGTACAAACTATCACGCAAGCACTGTTATGGATTATCATGCTTCTGCAAACGACAGGGATAAAATGGTAAGAGGCTGGTTCGATAATACTATGCCCGACCTAAACCAAAACAACCCGTTAATGGCAACTTACCTTATCCAGAACACTATCTGGTGGGTTGAAGCTGCCGGACTTGATGGCATCAGAGTGGATACTTACCCTTACCCCTGCAAATATTTTATGGCTACCTGGGCAAAAAGTGTGATGGACGAATATCCAAACCTGAATATCGTAGGTGAAGTATGGATGGCAAAAACTTCTTTGGTAGCATACTACCAGCAAGATGCTCCCAATAGGGATGGATACAATTCCCACCTTCCCTCCGTATTCGACTTCCCGATGTTTTATGCCATAGGAAGCGCTTTTAACGAAAACGAAAGCTGGGACAAAGGTCTTGTACAGTTATACGATGTACTTTCAGAAGATTTTCTTTATACCAATACCGATAACATTATAGTGTTTGCCAATAACCACGACACTGAAAGAGGTTTTTCCATCATGAAGGAGGACATCCGCAAATACAAAATGATGGTGGCTTTTCTGTTTACCATTCGCGGTATCCCACTGATGTATTACGGAGATGAAATATTAATTACAGGTAAAAAAGACAAAGGCGATGGCGACATACGTAAAGATTTTCCTGGCGGTTGGGCTGACGACAAAATGAATGCCTTTAGTTCGTCGGGAAGAACAAATGAACAAAATGAAGCTTTCAATTATCTACAACGTATCGCTAAATGGAGAAGCAATAAAACCGTGGTTCAAAACGGTAAATTACTCCATTATCTTCCCGAAGATGGTATTTATGTGTATTTTCGCTATAATGACAACGAATCGGTAATGGTAGTATTAAACAACAACGAAAGCCCAAAGGACATTAAAACAGCCCGTTTTGCCGAAGGCATAAAAGATTTTACTAAGGCAAGGGATATTATTAATAATAAAAACATCGAAAATATCAGCACAATAAATATTCCGGCAAAATCAGCGTTAATTTTTGAATTGAAAAAGTAAGAAATGGTGAGGAGATACAAACTGACGAAAAAAGGCAAGAAATTTTTTACAGCATTTACATTTACACTACTTATGTTGACAGTGGTCTGGATTTCAGCCCACAATTGTTCTTCCAACAAAAATACCCATACTATAGGCAACGATTCCACAGGCAATCTTAACGATTTCGGAATTTACCTGCCCGAAAGCTACCAAGTGCACGGCATTGATATTTCAAAACACCAGAAAGATATTGACTGGAAAGCCGTAAGCACCATGCAGGCAGGTGATAAAAAAATCAGCTTCGTGTTTATAAAAGCCACTGAAGGTGCCACCCGCGAAGACGACCAGTTTTGCCAGAACTGGGAAAAAGCAAAAGAAAACAATCTTCTGCGTGGTGCTTACCATTTCTATCGTCCTGCCCGAACTCCGGAAGAACAGGCTGCCATTTTTTTCAGTAAGGTTGAACTCGAAACGGGCGATCTTCCTCCTGTTGTAGATTTTGAAACCACTAACAAGCGTTCAAAATCACAGATTCAGTACGGACTTTCACGTTTCCTTCGGCTTCTCGAAAACAAGTACAAGGTTAAACCCATCATCTATACAAATCTTTCGTATTACAAGAATTATATTAAAGGCAGATTCGACAATTATCCCATCTGGATAGCCTGTTACTGGGGCGAGGATACTTTAAAAACCTTGGATTACAGCTGGCATTTCTGGCAACATAGCAGCGTGGGCAAAGTAAACGGAATACAGGGGAGCGTGGATTTTAACGTGTTCAAAGGTACCCTCGACGAATTAAAAGCAATGTGCATTCCCTGATAATGAGAATATAGATACATTGTCTCAAAAATATACTTTTCCTTTAAACTAACTAACGGGATGCATTGGCTTTCGCCCTTGCGTCCTGTTTAATTTTATCGGCTTCCTGGCGGGCTTTGTCGAGCAGTGATTGCGACTGTTTGCGGGCTTCGTCAACAAGTTTATTGGCTTTGGTATCGGCTTCCTTTTTCACTTTGTCAGCAGCTTTCTGGGCAGCAATTTTTGCAATGGGTCCGTTTTTCTTGCCTTCGGCTACCAATTGATCAGCACGTTTGGCAGCTTCCGAGCGCAGATTGGCTGCACCGCTTTCCGCAGCTTTCACAACGTTGTTTGCCTGTTTCTGCGCATCGGCAAGTATTTTTGCAGCCTTTGCATCGGCTTCGTCAATCAGCTTGTTGGCTTCTTCTTTTACCTTTGTAACCACCTCTTCCTTTTTCTTTTGAATTTCTTCTTTAGCCTGTTCCTTAAGATTGCTTATTGCAGAAGTCATGGCTCCTTTTATTCCTGTGGAAACCTTAGGATCGGTAAGCGTACCGCCAATTAGTACAGCTACAGGTATCATCTCTCCCACGCTGAAATTGGCTCCTTTGGCATTAGCCTGCTTTACCAGGCTATTCAACACGCCATTTGCCTGTCCGCCGAACTCTTTACGTGGAATTTCCATATTCATGACGTAGCCGATGGTTTGGTCGAGAGCCGTCCATCCACTAACATTGGCTTTTATGTTACCTGTTTTCAAATCAAAGGGCTTAATATTTATCTTTCCATCAATAATATCAAACGAAAGATTCAGCTTTTCGAGCGAAATTTTGCGTAGTTTATCCATTTTAAGAGCATCGGCAATTTTGTTCATGGTATTTACATTCTCTATCTTTAATATCGAAGTCAGGAGCCCGCCATTACCGTTCATGCTGGTGTAAACCGGGTTCATGTGTTCGTCGAGAGTAGTTGCAATTGACATCTTCGCAGAGATTTTTCCCGAAGTTTTTTCGGCAATAGGAGCCAGTTTCTGCACGGTATTGAAAGTAGTGAATGTTTTGTGGATGTCAACCTGGTTCATGTCGAAGTTGAAGTTTGCCTGCGGTTTTTTCACGTCGCGAGTATTGTAATTTCCGTTCATGGTGATTTGCCCGTCGAGCATGTTCATCTTTAAATTGTCGAGCGTAAGTTCCCGGTCTTTTATTTTTACGATTCCGCTTACATTGGTCATTTCATATTTATCATAAACCAGCTTTCCGAAGGTTGAATTCATCGTAAAATCAATGTTTGCGGGAACTTCGGCAACTGTCATCTGCGATGTGTCGGCAGTGGTGGTGGTGGATGAAGCCGTCATAAAATCGGCAAGGTTCATGTTCTTTGAAGTCGTAGTAAGTGAACCTTCCAACACAGCATTTTTTTGCAGAAAATAAGCCAGGTAGTTGGAAAGTTTTCCTTTGGCGGAAAGATCGCTGTTGCCGCTTTGCATGCGGAAATCTGCCAGATCGAGATAGGCTGGTGTGAAGTTAAGTATTGCCGATGGAACATTGATTTCTTTTGGCAGGTCGGCACTTTTGTATTTCACATTGGCGGCAGTGATGTTTCCATCGGCTTTAAATTCCTGATATTTCTCCTTTTCAATAAAAGAGAGGCGACCATCGAGCTTTACATCTGCCTTTACTGTTCCCGAAAGAGTAGTTCCCTTGTCGAGGGGGTAAACTTTGCCTACGGCAGCAAGGTCGAATATTCCCTTGATTTTACCTTTTAATTGTGCATCACTAACGGGAGTGCGTACAGCCATAGTCATATCAACAGGATTGCCAGCCATTTCGAGATGGAAGCGTGTAATATCAATGGTGGTGGCATCGGGATTGCCATTAGGATTATCGGCTTTTACATCAATATTGATGTTGGTAACCGCAGCGGGAAGCGAAGGATATTTGAACATGGCATCGCCCACCTTGAGCCTGATACCGAAAGCCGGCATGGTTTTCTCGTTATATTTTCCCTTGATAAAACCATCAAAAGCAAGGCTACCTTTGGTTTCGATTGAAGAAAAATCGTTGGTATAAATGGCAGGAACAAGCGAAAGGAAGCTTTTGAAATCGTTTTTGGCGGCAAAGAATTTAATATCCATATCAAAATCGTTTCCGGGCATAGCAAACCATCCGGAGGTACCGAGTAGAAGGTCGTTGAGCGAAAGCTCCATCTTTTTAAAAGTGAATTTGCTGTTCTTCAGATCAGCATCAAGAGTAGCATCGAGAACTGTTTTGGTTTTGTTAAGGTAAGGAATGCCATCGTACGATAGATAAAGCGATTCGATTTCGGTAAGGGTTTTCAGTGAGGTAAAATCAGCCGCGAAGTCGCCACTAAGAGAAAAGTCAATGTTTTTTGCTTCGACGTTGGTGTTGGTGGTTTTGTCATCATAAGAGATGTAAGAATTGATGATTGCAAATTTTTTCAAGCTGATTTTGAACTTCGAAGGCTCAGCGACGGGTTCGGCGGCAGAAGGTTCAGAAGGTTTAACAATGTCCCAGTTTGCCTTTCCGTCGGTAAGTACTTTGAACTGTAGCCGTGCATCGTCAATAATTATTTTTTTGATTTCATAATTGTCCCCTTTTATCACGCTCCATATATTAAGCCTTACTTTAAAAGATGAGATGCCTGCAAGGGTATCGCCCTCGAACTGGTTGATACCAACTATCAAAATATCGTGAACGGCAAGGGTTAAATCAGGAAAATTGCGAAGCATGGAAAGGCTTATTTTACCAAAGTCCACGGTAGCATACAAGGCGGAAGAGGCTTCTTTTTTTACGGCTTCTTTTATTTTTCCCTTGAATGCGAAAGGAAGTATTAATGCGATAAGAAATAATGCTGCGAAAACGATGAGCACAACTTTGCCAATTTTTCTTGCCATAACGAAAAAGTTTTTAGATAGTGAATACTTCTACAAAAATAAGAAATTACATTCAGAAGCAGGTATTACTGACCGTATTTTATTTTGTAAAGAATGTTCAGCCTTTGTATTTGCCGTAAGGCATCATCATGTTGACTAAGGCTCCCGGAATTTCACCATCTATTCTACCGTTTTACTTCTTTGAACATTCCCTTCACCTTTTTCAGCGAACCATCGGTTTTTACAGGTTTAACACTTAAAACACGCGAAAAAATGGAGTACAAATCAACATTATCGAAAGTGGGCTGAACAAAACCTTGTTTAAAATCAGGACCCATTGCATAGAAAATTCCATGAACATCGGTGTTGTTAATATCATAACCATGGGTTCCGCCCCTGTAGGTTTTGGAATTCTGCCAGTTTACACTCCAACTACTGTCGGCTAAAACTATCAGGTCGAGAGTACGCTGATTTGAACCGTAATGCAGTTTTTTAGGTAACTTTCCGTGTTTCCAAACGGAAAGATGTGGTATTTTTTTAATCCTGTTGTAAGCCGAGTCAATAAGGCTGTCTTTAACATCGAGATTCAGAACGGGATTATAGCCTTGAATATGGTCGAACCAATCTTTATTAACAAAATCGGAAAGAACTATCACCCTGTCGTTTGAAGTAGGACACATTCCATGGTCGGAAGTGATGATGATATTCACCTTGCTGGCAATGGGAAGGTTTTTTACCTGGTTAATAAAAATTCCAACGAGGCTATCGAGTTGGTTTACCATCGAAAGAGTTTTTCGGTTATCGGGACCGAAATAATGTCCTGATTTGTCCGGTTCGTGTATATACCACATAATCAGGTGAGGACGTTTTTCTTCGGGAAGGTTAAGCCAGGCAATCACTGTATCAATGCGCTGGCGGAATGGGAAATCCTGTTCATAGCGTTTCCAATAGTAAGGGCGGATATTTTCGATAGCAACTTCCGAACCAACCCAAAAGTAGCTGGCTGTTTTTATACCTTGCTTTTCAGCCGTTACCCAAATAGGTTCGCCACCGTAAAAATAGGTATCTTCTCTTGAATTATCAGTCATTGAATATGTTTTCCCTGTTTTTGGGTCAAAAAAACCATTGTTTACAATGCCGTGATGGTCGGGATACAAGCCGGTTGCCATTGTATAATGGTTTGGAAAAGTTACCGAAGGAAATGAAGGGCGAAGTGAATAAGCTTTTACTCCCTGGCGGGCAATATAATCGAGGTTGGGCGTGGAAGTTTTTGAAGGATAATCCCAGCGGAATCCGTCCAACGATAACACAACAAGATATGGAACGTCGGGTTTACTGCTTTTTTGTGCAAAAACGCCGATGGATATCAGCAGGGAAAAAATAAATAAAAAAATTATATTTCGTTTCATATTCATAACTATTTTGCCAACAAAAGTAAGTAAATGAATTTATAAATTGATATTCTCTAATCAAAAAAAAGAAAGCCGCAATCGCGATGACTGACGGCTTTCAAAAAAATGAAACACTTTTATTAAAAAAAATGAAGTTTAGAAATCAATTCTTATGCTGGCATTCCAGGTTCTTCCGAAACCATACCATCCTTTGGCATTGTCAATGTCGTGTGAATAAGTGCCATCTTCCAAAACGGGTACATCCGTAGCATCGGCAATATAAACTTCATCGAGCAAATTATTGGCATTGATACGGAAAGTGAATCCTATTTTTTCCATACGATAAGTGTAAGAAATACCTGCATCAAGCAGCCCATAAGGATCAAGCTTGGCTGATTGTCCCCTGTCGTTTTCATTTTGACGGGCTGAAGGATCAAATTTTGCATAGTTATTAGTATAATAGGAATAGGTAGCATCAAATCCTAAACCAAAACGGAATTTGTAGTCTGCACCGAAAGCAAATGTGGTTTGGGCTGCATCGCCTACGCGGATGTCGTTGGCGTAAACATTAACAGTACTAACGGGATTGTGATTTTCATCAAAAATACGTGCAGTTACATCATTTTTCCATTGCCAGTCGCCAATTGAAGCCATTGCTGAAAGTTTGAAATCTTTTACGGGTTCGGCATTAATATCTATTTCAATACCATTATGTAAAGCATTTTGTCCGGTTATGTTGGCAATTAATACCAATCCTGAAGGAGAAGTCCAACTTTGCTGGAAAGCTTTATCTATCCACTGGGTAGAATAAAGGTTTACATTGGCAGAAATAAATTTCCAGTTCAATCCATAACCAAGTTCCATGCTGAATACTTTTTCATTTTTAATGTCGGAAGCAAGGTCATTTTTGTAATTAACAAAAATATTGCCCAGAGTAGGGGGACGTGTAAAATAACCGGTATTAAAGAATATGTTGTTGTATTCGTTAATATTATAATTGATACCACCTTTTACGGTATATCCAACATAGCTTTTGGTAGGAGATTCTTGTCCGGGATATCTTGCCAGCAAATCACTTGCATCATTGTAAGTTATTTTATCAATAGTGATTGGAACAGTCATGGTCTCGGCTATTGCCTTGATATTGGCATCGCTGTAATAGCTGAAACGATCCACTCTTTTAAAACTTGTGTTGCTTACACTTCCTGCTACAAAAACCGAAAGGTTGTTTTTTGAATACTCAAGTTGAGCAAAAGCACCTTCCCAATAAACCTGGCTGTCGTAATCGTAACCAATTTTATCATCGGCTTCTGCTTTAACGATTGGATGATTTTTATCGGTATTAATATCAAGATAATAATCAGCACCAAGTAAGCCATAAACTTTCTGATAATGCAGCCCTTTATAATAACGAAGATCAACTCCGGCTACAAGTTTCAGGTTATCGTTAAAAGTATGTTTTAAGGTGGAAAGAAATCCGTACCAGTTGTGTTCGTTCATGGAAGCGCGACGGATGATTCCGGCTTTGTACTTGCCATCGCTATCGGCAGTATTGCTGAAAGTAATCACCGTATCGTTTCCTAAAGCATTTTTGAAATGATAGGTAAACGAACCTCCTGAATTGTATTTATAAATGCTATCAATCAAAAGTGTATGATCTTTTGAGTTTCGGAACGACGACAAATAAACTTTGTTGGTTTTGTCTTTTGCATCTTTCCATGCGAGGTTTCCGATATCGCCCGAGCCGCCTCCACGACCAAAGGAAGCATAAACCGAAGTTGCCAAAAACGACTTATCAGATATTGTCCAGTAGTGGTTCAGTGCGTACTGTGGTTTGTGGTAGAAATTTTTACGCATGGTGTATTCGTTACCATTCAGGTAGCCCCAGTCGGAATTGTATTTTTTCCCATAGCTGTCGTATTTTTTTATCGTTTCCTGAGTGCTACGTTGTCCGTGCTGCTGAGGAGCGCCAACGGCTGTAAGTACCAGCATGTGTTTTTTGTTGAATTCCTTAGTGATAGAGCCGAAATATGACCAGGCATCAGTCCAGGTTTGGTCAATATATCCGTCGCCTGTAGTACGTGAACCGGCAACGGTTATTGCCCAACCACCTTTCATGCGACCTGTAGAAAGTGTTAAAGCATTTTTAAGGTAGCCGTCGTTTCCAACTGAACTGGCAAAAACGCCTCCTTTTTTAGCATCGGTAGTCTTTGTAATGATGTTCATGGTACCACCAACAGAACTTATGGCAAGTTTTGAAGCTCCCAATCCACGTTGAACCTGTAAATCACGGGTTGCATCGCTTAGTCCTGCCCAGTTCGACCAGTAAACCCAACCATTTTCCATGTCGTTTACCGGAATACCATTAATCATTATAGCAGTATTTCGTTGGTCGAAGCCACGAACATTGATACGTGAATCGCCAAAACCACCACCGGAACGAGTAACATAAACCGAAGGTGTTGTTCTTAAAATTTCCGGAAATTCCTGGTTACCTACTTTTTTCTCGATAACATCTGCTTTGATGGAGGAAACAGCAACAGGAGTCTGCCTTTCGATGGCTATGGAAGAAATTACCTGCACACCTTCCAGTCCCAAAGCATTGGTTTCGAGGGCAATTTTGCCAAGATTCACTTCACCCTTGATCTTAACTGTAAGTGTTTTGGAGATGTAACCTACATAGGAAACGATGATATCAGCCTCAGTTTTTTGCACTTTTAGTGAAAAACTGCCATCGAGCCCTGAGGAAGTACCCGTAGAACTTCCTATAACCATGATGGTTGCTCCGATAAGCGATTCATTTGTCTTTGCGTCGAGAACGCTTCCTTTAAGGACTCCCTGAGAGAACGTTGTTGTTACAGCAAAGCACATGACTGTAACCAACAATAAAAGTCTGTAAACCTTTTTCATAAATTGACGATTTAATTAATAATTTGATATTGCTAATATATTAAAGGTAGAAAACAATTCTTCATTTTTTTAAGTAAAGTTTTAACCCTTTATTCACAATTTTTAAGTAAAATTAGAAAGTAAACTCAAAAAACAGATAAATACTATAATAAATAATTGTAAAATAATTATTAACTACAAATATAAAATAATTATATATCAATGGTATATTGCATTTAGTATCTATTCAACTTGCATTAGGAAATGGTTACCAGGATTTTTTTATTTTTGCACTTCCTTTTCCTAAAATAGGAAACGTTTATATAAATAACAGAAAAATAGAATGAAGAATATCCCGAGCCAGTACAATCCCTCAAAAACAGAAGACAAATGGTATGCTTTGTGGCTGGAAAAAAAGTTTTTCAGATCAATTCCCGACCATCGCCCTGCTTACACCATAGTAATTCCGCCTCCTAATGTTACAGGTGTTTTACACATGGGGCACATGCTTAATAATACAATTCAGGATATTCTCGTACGTCGTGCACGAATGCAGGGGAAAAATGCCTGCTGGCTTCCCGGTACCGACCATGCAAGTATTGCTACTGAGGCTAAGGTGGTTGCCAAATTGAAAGAAGCAGGAATCAGCAAATCGAGCCTTACCCGCGAAGAGTTTCTTACCCATGCATGGGAATGGAAAGAAAAACATGGAGGTATCATTCTCGAACAATTGAAAAAACTGGGTGCTTCCTGCGACTGGGAACGCACTAAGTTTACCATGGATGAAAGCATGTACGAATCGGTAATTGATGTTTTTATTGATTTGTATAATAAAGGGCTCATTTACCGTGGTGTACGCATGGTAAACTGGGACCCGCAGGCACTTACCGCTCTTTCGGACGAAGAAGTTCTTTACAAGGAAGTGCAGTCGAAACTGTATTATCTCCGTTACCAGATAGAAGGTACAACTGACCAATGGGTTACCATTGCCACCACCCGTCCTGAAACCATATTAGGCGATACAGCCGTTTGTTTTCATCCGGAAGACGAACGTTTCATGCATCTCAAAGGAAAAAGAGTGCTCGTTCCTCTTATCAATCGTAGCATACCCCTCATCACCGACGAATATGTTGATCGTGAATTTGGTACCGGTTGCTTGAAAATTACACCGGCACACGACATCAACGACTATAACATAGGCATAAAGTATCAGTTACAAAGTATTGATATATTTAATGATAATGGCACACTCAATGAAAGTGCACAATTGTATATTGGAGAAGACCGCTTTGCTGTCCGCACAAAAATAACTGAGGAACTGCAACAAAAAGGGCATCTGGTGAAAGTGGAAGAATATGTGAATAAAGTAGGCTTCTCTGAACGTACCGATGCGGTGATTGAACCCAAACTTTCGCAACAATGGTTCATGAAAATGAGCGAAATGGCAAAACCAGCCCTCGACGTTGTAATGAACGATACCATACAGTTTCACCCCGAAAAATTTAAAAATACTTACCGGCACTGGATGGAAAATGTGAAAGATTGGTGCATCAGCCGTCAGTTATGGTGGGGACAACGTATCCCTGTATACTATTTACCCGATGGAAAAATGGTAGCTGCCAAATCGAGAGAAGATGCGTTGCAAATTGCAAAGGCAAAATTTCAAATTGCTGATTTGGAAGAAGACGACCTAAAGCAGGATGAAGATGTACTTGACACTTGGTTTTCCTCCTGGTTATGGCCCATCTCCGTTTTTGATGGAATCCGGTATCCTGACAATTCCGATATTAAATATTATTACCCTACCGACGACCTTATCACCGCTCCTGAAATTTTGTTTTTTTGGGTAGCCCGTATGATTATGGCAGGCTGGGAATACCGTAAAGAAATTCCGTTCCGTAATGTTTACCTGACCGGAATAGTTCGTGATAAATTGGGACGGAAAATGTCGAAACAATTGGGCAATTCACCCGACCCGCTTGAGCTTATAAAAAAATATGGTGCTGACGGCGTAAGAGTAGGTATGCTTTTAACTTCCCCTGCCGGGAACGACCTTCCCTTTGACGAAAATTTGTGTGAACAGGGAAGAAATTTCAGCAATAAAGTATGGAACGCTTTTCGCCTCATAAAAGGCTGGACTGTGGACAAAAACCTTTCCCAGCCGCTTTCTTCAAGTGTTCCAGTGCAATGGTTCGAAGCCAGATTACAACAGTCTGTAGCAGCGTTGGACGATGATTTTAGCAAATACCGGCTTTCGGAAGCACTAATGCGGGTGTATAAACTCATCTGGGACGATTTTTGCGCCTGGTATCTCGAAATGATAAAACCCGGCTATCAGCAACCCATTGACGAACTTACCTATGAGGCTACAATCAGATTTTTTGAACGTTTGATGAAAATTTTGCATCCGTTTATGCCTTTTATCACCGAGGAAATCTGGCACTTACTTGCTGATAGAGCGGACGATGATTGCATTACTATAGCTGCAATGCCCGTTGCACAACAGTGGAACCACAATTTACTGAAACGGTTTGAATATGCTGAAGAAGTGATTGTAGCACTCCGGAGTTTAAGAAAAGAGAAAAATATTCCTAACAAGGACAGCCTGCAATTGTATATCTGTAAAAATAACGGGCAACCCGATACTTTTTTTGATCCGGTAATCGCCAAACTTGCCAACCTTAGCGAAATTAATTATACTACCGAAAAAATAGAAGGAGCCCTGTCATTTGTAATCCGTAGTACCGAATTTTACGTACCGGTTACTGCTGCAGTTGACCTGACTTCGGAAATTTTAAAAATGGAAGAAGAACTGGCATATACCCGTGGGTTTCTTGCTTCTGTCCTAAAAAAACTGAGTAACGAAAGGTTCGTAAATAGTGCTCCTGAAAAGGTTGTTGCGATGGAACTCAAGAAACAGGCTGATGCAGAAGCCCGTATTAAAATACTGGAAGAACAATTGATTGCCCTGAGGAAATAAAAATCCGGGCAAAAAGCATAAATACTAAAAACCTCACCTTAAATATGGTGAGGTTTTTATTTTGAGATAAAGGCAGTGCCTACTGGTTGTTGTTTGCCGAGCGCAAAAATTTGAGTTTCTCCCCTGTTTTCCGCATTTTTTTGGGACACCCGCATAAAGTTTTGTAATTTTTGGGTACCCCAAATTGTTGGTTCTGCCATCACACGGCGTGAAATTGATGCGCTTATTCAGCTCCTATCCTGAATGCATCAAGCTGGAATCTCTTGTGATTTGCTTTCAACAAGCGAAGCGACTCACGAATACCTTTTTAAAAAAATATAAACATGAGTAATTTGTATCTTTGAATTACTGAAAACAGCGCCCTGAGTTAAATTTGAATTTCAGACGAGCTTTTCAACATTTCCACCAGCGATGGGTAAGTAAGTCGGAGTAATTGTGGCAATTCGGCAGGCGAAATCCATTTTACCTCCTGGATGTCTTCTTCAGTTTGAGGAACAGGCTTTTCATTACCTGTATGTTGCATGGCAAACCAATATGTTTTTTTCAGTACCTGGCTGCCACGATGCGGATAAATATGCCAGGTAGAAGGCAAGGGGTACAGCAGGCTGAGCCGGTTTAGCCCTGTTTCTTCCTTTACCTCGCGCAAGGCAGCCTCTTCAGGAGTTTCGCCTGGCTCAAGTTTTCCCTTTGGCAAATCCCACCAGCCCCTGCGGAAGATAAATAGTAACTGCCCTTTTGCATTGCTAACCAATCCACCGGCAGCTTCTATTATTGTAAACAAGGTACAAAAATCACCGAAATTGGTTTCAGCGCCCCGGTTTCCGGTACAATATAGGCTGTCGAACTGCGTTGATTTTTCAAATCCGAGATAGGTATCCCTGATTTCGTCAAGCGAAGCCGGAGTAAAAACAAATGTTTTTTCGTTAATATCCAATCCGCTGACGTTGTCGGAGAAATAAACAGCTTTCCGGTTGTTAAAAATTGTATACATTTGCCCCATGAAAATTAAAGAAGAGACTGCGTTAAAGACTGCTGAATTTTTATTGCAAATTAAAGCAATTAAATTAGATAATGCCAAACCCTTTACCTGGGCATCAGGTATCATCTCCCCTATTTACTGCGACAACCGCAAAACGCTCTCTTATCCTAAAATCCGCACTTACCTCCGTCAGGAGTTTGTAAAACTGATACAGGAAGAATTTGGCACCATTGATTTGATAGCAGGTGTAGCCACCGGAGCCATCGCACAGGGAGTTCTCGTAGCGCAAGAACTGGGATTACCCTTTGCCTACGTGCGTTCTTCAGAAAAAAAACACGGGCTGGGTAATGTGATAGAAGGCATAGCAGAAAAAGGACAGTCGGTGGTAGTGGTAGAAGATTTGGTTTCTACCGGGCAAAGCAGCCTTCATGCCGTTGAAGCATTGCGCGAAGCCGGGTGTACGGTGAAAGGAATGGTGGCTATTTTTACTTATGGTCTCAGTAACGCTACAGAAAATTTCGCCAAAGCCGCCTGCCCACTATTTACCCTTACCGACTACGACAATCTGATAAAGAAAGCTCTTGCCCTTGATTATATCAAGGAAGAGGATTTACAGTCGCTGATAAAATGGCGCGAAAATCCTGAAAAGTGGGCTGTTTAAGCAACCATACGCAAATACATTAACCTTTCCCTCACTACAATGACCACTTTGCAAAGCGATATTCAGCTAATAAATGCACCGGCAGAAAAGACGTTCAATTACCTTTCTGACTTTAACCATTTCAGTAACCTGATGCCACCCCAGATTACCAACTGGAAATCTACCACCGACAGTTGTTCGTTCACCATCCAGGGAATGGCAGATATTGCAATGCAAACCAAAGAGAAACATCCATACAGCAAAATAGTCATTAGTTCAGGCATTCAGTCCAAACTTGCGTTCGATCTCATCATCAGCCTTACTGAAAATGATAATTCCCAAACGCAATCCTGCTTAACTTTTGAAGCATCGCTTAACCCCATGATGAATATGATGCTGAGCAAACCCCTGACAAACTTTATTAATATCCTGAACCAGCAAATAAAACTTGTTTGCGAACGCTTGTAAGGGTTACAGGCAAAACCGTATTTCCTTCATCTCACACAGGTATGCCTGCTGCTTTGTGTCTTCAAGCATAAGCCTGCCAAATTCGTCAATTCCGGTTATACGGGCAGAGATTCTTTTATTTTTGTAAATGTACTGTGCCAATTCACGGAAACGAAACAGGCAACGTAAATAATCTGAATCCAGGCTGTCCCACTTCCCGGTCTTCAGTTGTTCGTAACGCTGCATCAGGCGTTGCATCAGTGTATTGAGTAAGAGTTGTAAATCGTACTGAACACCTGTAATTTGCTTTAACGACACAGGGTTAGGTGCATTGCTTTTGAAAACTTCCTGATTAACATTCAGCCCGATACTTGCAACAGTGGCAGAAAGCGTCTCTCCCTGAACAGCATTGTGAATAAGCATACCTGCAACTTTCTTTTGGTTAATGTAAATGTCGTTAGGCCATTTTATCCATACTGTTTCTTTTACCAAAGCAGCCACTACATCGTGCACGGTTAATGCTAATGTTTTATTCAGAACAAACTGTGCCGCAGCCGGCAAAAAAACAGGACTAAGCACTACGCTGAAAGTTAAATTCATAAAAGGTTCGCTTTCCCAACTGTTGGTATTCATCCCTCTTCCGGCAATCTGTTTGTCAGTAATGACTACCGTGAACTCGGAGAATTTTTCTTTTGTAATATGTTCACAGGCATATACATGAGTAGAAGACAGTTCGGGCAGGTGCAGTATTGTAAATTGCATTTGTTCAGGATTTAATTACAGAAAACCGAAAGTGAAAATACAAATAAAATAATTTTTTTCGACACAGGGTATATCTAAACATAAATAAAACAAGGTTTTATTATGCCAATATGACAGATGGTACAATAATTGATAGTTCAATCTGTTTATTAAAGGGATATTGACTAACTTTGCGACAAAAACAACTGCATGCCCATCACCGAAACTGAAGCACTGGTACAAATTGCCATACGAGGAATACAAGAGAAAAAGGGAAAAGGAATTATAAGTTTAAACCTTACCGGAATAAAAAATGCTATCTGCGATTATTTTATCATCTGCAATGCAAACTCACGGCCCCAGATTGAAGCAATTGTAAACAATGTGGAAAAAGAGTTAAGGGAAACGGCAGGGGTTAAGCCCTGGTTCATAGAGGGAAGAGAAAATGCACAATGGGTCTTGATGGATTACATAGATGTTGTAATTCATATTTTTACCGACGATGCACGCGCATATTACGATCTGGAAAACTTGTGGGCAGATGCCGGTATGAAAAAATATTCCTCAGAATAAAACAAATGCAAACAGAATTACAACAACACTACAAGCAAATTAATTTTGAAAAAAATCCATGAAAGAAGAGTTAAACGATAATAAAACCGAAGAAAAAAAGAAAAAAATCGGTCGCTCTTTCCCTCCGCAAATGCCAAAAGGGGTTAGGCCTAAAGGGAAAATGAATTTCTACTGGATCTGGATTCTTCTGTTAGCCCTGTTTTTTATTTTTCAGTTCAACAGCTGGAATGGCGAAACCAAAAAAGTGGACTGGGGCAAGCTGAAAGAAATGATAACAGCAAAAGATGTTCAGAAAATTGTACTGGTAAACAAAGAGTTTGCTGAAGTATACATTAAAAAGGACAAACTTTCGACAGATAAATACAAAGATGTCAGAAGTAGAAAAACAAACACTTTTGGTACTGGTACTGCTACACCACAGTATATTTATACCATAGGGTCAGTTGAAAGTTTTGAAAACGACATCAAAGAAGCCCAGAAGGACCTTCCCGAAACTGATAAGATATATGTAATTAACGATAACCGCCACAACTGGGGGTCAGATATTTTAAGTTGGGTTTTACCAATAGCTTTCTTCATAGCAGCCTGGTTTATCATAATGCGGATAATGAGCCGCAGCAGCGGTGGCGGTGGCGGCGGCGCTATTTTCAATATCGGAAAATCAAAAGCACAATTGTTTGATAAAGATACCAATGTTTCAATTAATTTTACCGATGTAGCCGGGTTAGAAGAAGCCAAGGTGGAAGTGATGGAAATTGTTGATTTTTTGAAAAATCCGACAAAATACACCAGTTTGGGCGGTAAAATTCCCAAAGGCGCATTGCTCGTAGGTCCTCCCGGAACCGGGAAAACCCTTCTTGCCAAAGCAGTGGCTGGAGAAGCTAAAGTCCCCTTCTTCTCCATCTCAGGCTCCGATTTTGTGGAAATGTTTGTAGGTGTGGGTGCTTCAAGAGTAAGAGACCTGTTTAAGCAAGCCAAGGAAAAAGCTCCCTGTATCATTTTCATTGATGAAATTGATGCCATAGGACGCGCCCGTGGCAAAAATGCCATCACCGGTGCTAACGATGAAAGAGAAAATACCCTTAACCAATTACTAACCGAAATGGATGGCTTCGGAACCAACCAGGGAGTCATCATTTTAGCCGCTACCAACCGTGCCGACATCTTAGACCGAGCATTGCTCCGTGCAGGTCGCTTCGACCGCCAGATTCATGTAGAACTTCCCGACCTCGAGGAAAGAAAAGCAATTTTTAAGGTTCACACAAAAAACCTTAAAATGGACGAAACCGTCAATACCGACTTCCTTTCAAAGCAAACTCCGGGCTTTTCGGGAGCCGACATAGCCAACGTTTGTAACGAATCGGCACTCATAGCTGCCCGTAATGGCAAAACCAGTATTGACAAACAAGATTTTATGGATGCCATTGACCGTATCATTGGTGGATTGGAAAAGAAAAACAAAATTATCTCGGCACAGGAAAAAAAGGTAATTGCTTACCACGAGTCAGGTCATGCTGCAGTAAGCTGGCTACTCGAATATGCCCACCCTCTTGTAAAGGTAACCATTGTGCCAAGAGGCAAAGCTCTGGGGGCTGCATGGTATCTTCCCGAAGAACGCCAGATAACTACCTACGAACAAATGCTCGATGAAGTAACTTCAGCACTTGGCGGCAGGGCTGCTGAAGAAGTTTTCTTCGGAAAAATTTCAACCGGCGCCCTTAACGACCTTGAAAAAGTTACAAAACAGGCTTACTCTATGGTAGCTTTCTACGGATTAAACCCCAGAATAGGCAATATCAGCTTTTACGATTCCTCAGGACAAGCTGAGTACGGTTTTACAAAACCCTTCAGTGAAAAAACTGCTCAAATCATTGATGAAGAAATTAGCAAACTGGTAGAATCTGCATACCAAAGAGCAAAAAAACTACTTAACGACCACCAGGAAAAATTAAAACAATTGGCTGAAATTCTTCTGAAAAAAGAAGTGATTTTCCGTGAGGACCTCGAAAATATTTTTGGGAAACGCCCTTGGGAAGATGAGAAATTGCTGATTGAAAGCGAAAATGGTAATGGAGCCAATACCCTTCCCAGTCCAGAAATACTTGAAAGCAAGCTTACTGCCAATAATCCACAGACAGATTCTCCTACCGGTAGCACTATAACTCCGTCAGATGAAAGCCCATCCGAAACTCCAAACAACTGACACATGGAAGAAAGTACATCAAAAGAAAAAGTACTGAAAAAAATCAGGAACGCACTGATTTATAAGAGCGATAACCCTTTTCCCAAAACAGATTTCGATTCGGAAATTTATCAGCCAATGGATGATGCTCCTGAAATAATTTTTGCCGAAGAACTTACCCTGGCGGGCGGCAATTTTATTTACTGCGAAAATGAATCAGATCTGATAATGCAACTCAGGCTTTTCAGTGAAGAAAAGAACTGGCAGCCTATTTTCTGTTTAGACGAAGCCCTTCAGGAACTGCTTACATTTGCCAAAATACCCTATACCTTTGAAGATAAAGATTTTCATGATCTGAAAACTGCATGTACTCGTTGCGAATACCTGATAGCACGGCACGGCAGTGTAATGGTTTCATCGAAGCATACCTCGGGCAGAAGGCTCAATGTTTTTCCGGAAAACCATGTTGTAATTGCCTACACATCACAAATACTTCCTGATTTGAAACAGGCACTCATCACCATTAAGAACAAATACAACGGAAACCTTCCCTCTTTTATCAGTGTAATTACCGGGCCCAGTCGCACAGCTGATATCGAAAAAACATTGGTAATGGGCGCTCACGGACCCCGGGATTTATATGTTTTTCTGGTAGAAGACAACGAATAATTCAATTCATACAAGGTATATGAGCAACCTGATTACCCGTACACTTACAGGAATAGTATTTGTCGCCCTTATTATCCTATCAGCATTATACAGCACGTTAGCATTTACTTTGTTGTTTTTTGTATTTACTATTTTAGGAATCAATGAATTTTATAAGCTGGTTGAAAACCATCACTACAAGCCTCTGAGATGGATGGGTTGCATCGGTGGAGCCTTAATTTTCCTATTGGTTTCGTTTTGTTTTTTGCATATTGTACCCATAAAGCTACTATTTCTTACTCCTACTCCCCTATTTGTGCTTTTATTTGCCGAGTTGTACCGTAAAAACGAAAATCCGATACAAAATCTGGCGCTGAGCTTTATGGGAATACTCTATGTAGCCGTTCCTTTTGCATTGATGGTATCGTTGTTTTATCCGGGTTTCAACTTCACAAACATAAATAATCATATTGTATTGGGCTATTTTCTGCTCGTATGGCTCAACGATACCATGGCATACGTTACGGGGATGACACTGGGTCGTACCCGGCTTTTTGAACGAATATCACCCCAAAAAACATGGGAGGGCACGATAGGCGGGGGAGTTTTTTGTCTGGCAGGCGCATACGTGTTGTCAGTGTTTTTCACGAATATGAATAGCTGGCAATGGATGGTTATGGCTGTTGTGATAGTGGTAACTGCCAACCTTGGCGACCTGACTGAATCGCTGTTTAAACGCAGTCTGTTCATAAAAGATTCCGGTACTTTTTTCCCGGGGCATGGGGGTATTCTCGATCGTTTCGATGCCGTTTTCGGCTCAGTTCCTTTTGTTTTTGCTTATATACATATTATTTTCAGTTAATTTCAGAAATTTTTTGCAAATTTGCAGTCTCTTTTTTATCTATAATTCATTTTCATGAAAATACACAAAGAAGGATATCGCATCATATTGTTTGCCCTGCTTATTATCGTTTCATTATTATTGCTTGTTAATTACACTTTCCCTTCAATAACCCCTATTCACTATCTGCTTTATTTAGGCAGTTTAGTTGTATTTATACTCATTGTTCGTTTTTTCCGCAGCCCTGTAGTTTCTGTTGAAATTAATGAAAACCATATTTTAAGTCCTGCCGATGGCAAAATAGTAGCCATAGAAGAAGTATTTGAATCGGAATATTTTCATGAAAAACGCAAAGTAATATCGGTTTTTATGTCGGTGAACAATGTACATGTAAATCGTTATCCACTATCGGGAATTGTGGTTTTTAAGCGCTACCACCCCGGAGCATTCTGGTTTGCCTGGCGGCCAAAATCTTCCACTGAAAACGAAAGGACAACAGTGGTTGTGGAAAATAAAGACGGGCAGCAGGTGCTTATACGGCAAATAGCAGGCGGAGTAGCCCGGCGAATTGTATGTTATGCAAGAGAAAACGACAATGTACGTCAAGGAGGCGAATTGGGATTTATTAAATTTGGTTCACGGGTTGATGTTTTTCTTCCCCTTACTGCTCAGATTGATATTGATCTGAATCAAATAGTTTGGGGTGCAAAAACCATTCTCGGAAGGTTCTCCTCGTAACATTAACATCTTATTAACAATATTTTTCTTTGTGGTATTGCTATTCATTATAAATTTGCTCATTATAAACTTTAATTTTATTCAACATGAAAAAATTATTTTTCGTTTTATCTCTCGTAGGAGTTTTTGCTATTTCCACAGTTATTTCTGCACAAAATGCTCCTAAAACACAAAGTCAGAAAGAAGTAAAATCAGAAGTAAAATCAGAAAAGAAAGCTGGTTGCTGCGATAAAGCCAAAGCTGGTTGCTGTGATAAATCTAAAGCTGGCGCTGTTAAAACCGGAGGTTGCAATCATGATAAAAATGTAAAATGCGATTCTAAAAAATGTTCAAAAGCTTGCCCAGAACATGCAAAAGCAATGGAAGGCGACGTAAGTAAACCTGTTACAAAAGATAAAACAGGCGAAAAAAAGTAAATCTTTCCATAAAGACTTAAGAGAAATCCCGCTTTACAGTGGGATTTTTTATTTTATAAAATGAAACCGTTGCAAAAGTTGTGTTTTATTCATTTTCCGACTATGCTCAAAATGACAATCTAACAGTAATCCGTTGCCAAACACCAAGCATTGTCGAAGTCTGAAAAGGTTCTTGCAACAGAAAATTTTTCTTCAAACTTATAAAAACTTTAACAGGTCAGACAGGGTAAAAATTTCGTAGGTTGTATTATTAGAATGATTTACATGGTTATAATTAAAAAAAACCTGGTCAATTCCGGCATTTTTTGCCCCAAGGACATCTACATCCAAATCGTCGCCCACCATTAAACTTTGCTCGGCAACGGCACCTGTCTGGCGAAAAGCGTAGAAAAAAATACCCGGATCAGGTTTTTTTATTCCCGCATCTTCCGAAGTAATGATACAGGTAAAATATTTTCTCAGATCCGATGTCTCCATCTTTTTGTACTGCACCTCTTCAAAACCATTGGTTATGATGTGTAAAACATATTTTTGAGAAAGATATCCCAATGTTTCATGTGTACCCGGAAATACATTATTTTTAAAGGGTAAACGGGCTAAATAGGTATCGGCAAGTCTTGTCGCCAAAGCAAGGTCATTGATTCCATAATCATTAAGCGCAAGCAAAAATCGCCGGACATGTAATGTTTCCTTCTGTATCTGCCCATTACGATATTGCTCCCACAACAAATTGTTGTAATGTTTATACACCTCATAAAAAGGTTCAAAACTTGCGATACCTCGTTGGGGTAATTGTTCAAAAACAAATATCTCACGGAATGTCTGTGCACTGCTAGTTTCAAAATCCCAAATAGTTTTATCCAGGTCGAAAAAAATATGTTTGTACTGTTTCATGCTCAGTTCAAAATGGGTGGCAAAAGTAGTGAAGAAATGTTTATAATTGATTTTTACCTACTTTTGCTTTTCTTTTATAATTTTTCTGAAAATTGAAAAAATCATTATTTATTTTCCTATTATTTAGCCCTTTATTATTGGTTGCGCAGGATACCCTTTTGTATATGCAGTACAATTTGCTTAACTATGGTAATTATACAAGTTACTGTACCACATCGAACAACAACATAAATAATAAAGATACTTATCTGCAAACTATTTTTTCATACATCAGACCGGACATTCTTACCGTAAATGAGATGGCAGGGAGCAATACAACTGCCCAGCGTTTACTTTACAATACTTTGAATTGCAATGGCACAACCATTTATAGTAAAGCTGATTATGTAAATACAAACGGTTCTGACCTTGTAAGTGCGCTTTACTACAATAATCTGAAAATAGGTATTGTAAACCAATATACCATACCTACAACCTACCGCGATATCTTAATTTATAAGCTTTTTTACAAATCGCCACAACTTGCCGTTAATCACGATACCATTTTTTTTGTAGTGATTGCCGCCCATCTTAAAGCAGGAAGTAGCACTTCTGACATGCAGGAACGAGCATTCGAAACCACTGCTCTCATGAATTACCTTGGAAGCCATTCTTTACATGCCAATCGAATTGTATCGGGTGATTTTAATTTGTACGGAGTTTCGGAACAGGCTTACCAGAATCTTATTAACCATTCAAACACCAACATACGTTTTTACGATCCTGTTAATAAGGCGGGCGAATGGAATGGAAATTCATTTTATGCTCCTTACCACACACAATCTACACATACCTATTCCAATGATTGTTTTGCATCAGGCGGGCTGGACGACCGTTTTGATTTTATCCTGGTTTCGCAAAGCATAATGAACGGCATCCAACAAGTGCAATGTCTTCCACAAACATACAAAGCCATCGGAAACGACGGGCTGCATTTCAACGATGCTATAATTGATTATCCCGTAAATAACAATGTTCCTTCTAATGTACTGGATGCGCTGTACAACATGTCGGACCATCTCCCAGTTACTATGAAGATTAAAATCAATCCCCCAGGAACAGGTATTGATAATCCACGAGAAATTAATTCCTTTGGGATTAATTTTTCAAACCCCGTACAAGAATCATTGTCTATTAAAATACAAACTCCTTCTACCCGGCAACTCGAAATAAAAATTCTTGCCATTACCGGTCAGGAATTTTTTACAAAAAAAACCAATGCAAACCCAGGAGAAAACCTGCTTATTTTTTCGGTAAGCAGCCTTAAAAAGGGTATTTACCTTCTAAAGGTTTCCGATGGCAGAAATATACTGGTTAAAAAATTGGTAAAAGAATAATACCTGGTAATAATTTATAAACATATATTATTCATTCTTATGATTTTCCTCAGAATACCAACCTGCATACATCATGTAGCTGTTGGCAATACGTTGCACCTGTTCTTCGAGGAAACTGTCATTTATTGATTTTACTTTTTTTGCCGGAACGCCGGCATACACACTTCCGCTTTCCACAATAGTATTCTCAAGCACCACTGCTCCGGCAGCTATTACCGAATTACTATGTATAACTGCATGGTCCATAATTATTGCGCCCATTCCAACAAGTACATTGTCGTGGATAGTACACCCGTGGATGATGGCTCGGTGTGCAATGGAAACATTGTTTCCAATAGTTACAGATGCTTTCTGGTACGTACAATGGATGATGGCTCCGTCCTGAATATTTACATTATTGCCGATGCGAATCGAATGTACATCGCCTCTTATCACCGCATTAAACCACACACTACAGTCTTCACCCATAACAATATCACCTATTAATGTCGCATTGTCGGCAAACCAACAATTGTTTCCATAAACAGGCAAAGTCCCTTTTATAGCCTTAATTAATGCCATATTTGCTATTATTTGATAACATTACTTTTATAAAATAACAACCGATATTTATATAATGTTTGATTAAACTTCCAAAGTTTCAATTTCTGTAAAAAAGTATCAAGTTTTAAATTTATAACTAAGATTTAATCAAGTTTTTACTGTAAAAACAATTAATTAAGCTAAATATTTTAATAGAACAGACTATACTTGCCTTCGCTTCTTCTTCAGGCTTAGTATCTGACCATTTTTTGATAAAACGGTAATAAATAATAAAAACTAAAATTTATTGTATAATTGAATTTGAATAATTTAAGAATAGGATACGGATTTTTGCTGATGTAACAGATTTTAATTCTGATAAGTTAGAATGATTTTCAGATATATCCGTTCTTATTATTCATGTTTGCATGAATAAAATCAGTCTTAAATTTATTTATAATTATTAGCGTTTATCCGCTTAAATTGTGAAAATCCGTGTTCAATTTTTTTCTGATATATGGCATTCTATTTGTCCAATTGCGCTTACGTTATTGAGAAAAATTTTTAAAAAAAAGAACCATTGCCAAGGAGAAAATTTATCCTACATTAGCAGTCTTCAATTATAGTTTTCTCAGAAAATTTAGCAAATGAAAAACATTGTATGTGCACTATTTGTGATGATTCTATCTGTTTTTTTGTCTTTTGGACAAAAAAATAACATCCTGGCTTTGATACCTCAGCCAAAGACTTTTATACAAAAAAATGGAAGTTTTAAAATCAAAGCCACTTTACAGATATTTACAGAAAACGGGCAACCTCAAAATACCAAATCGGCAAAACTATTTCTGGATCAGGTAAATTTGGGGTATGGTATCAAAGGAAATGTAAATAATAAAGAATCACAACATTCCGCCATTTTATTGAAAACCAACCCAGACAGCAACTATCGGGCTGAAGGTTACCATCTGACGGTAGAAAAGAAGAAAATAACCATTGAAGGATCGCCGCAGGGAGTTTTCTACGGGCTGCAAACTTTAGCTCAACTGGTGCAGCAAAACCAGAAAAAATTATCCGTACCTTGTTGCGAAATCATTGATTATCCTGAATTTTCGTGGCGTGGAATGCACCTCGACGTCAGCAGGCACTTTTTCCCGCTAAGTTTTATCAAAAAATACATTGACTACCTTTCCATGTACAAAATGAATACCTTCCACTGGCATCTTACGGATGACCAGGGTTGGCGGATTGAAATAAAAAAGTATCCCAAACTTACGCAAACCGGGGCATGGAGAAATTACACGTTGAATGGTCATTACAGCACAATGCCCCAACAATTTGATTCTACACGTTATGGCGGTTTTTATACACAGGAAGAAATCCGCGAAGTAGTTGACTATGCCCAAAAACGTTTTGTTACCATCGTTCCGGAAATAGAAATGCCAGGGCATGCGCTTGCTGCATTGAGTGCTTACCCGGAACTTTCCTGTAGCGGTGGGCATTTTGAAGTTATTGGAAACTGGGGCGTTTTTGAAGATGTTTTTTGTACCAAAGAAGAAACATTCACTTTTTTGCAGGATGTGCTTTCCGAAGTAATGGATTTATTTCCGGGAAAATACATACATATTGGCGGCGATGAATGTCCTAAGGAACGGTGGAAAAAATGCCCGGTATGTCAGCAAAGAATAAAAGACGAAGGGTTAAAAGACGAAAATAAACTGCAAAGTTATTTTATTGCAAGAATAGAAAAGTTTGTAAATTCCAAAAGCCGCTCCATAATCGGGTGGGACGAGATATTGGAAGGCGGGCTTGCGCCAAATGCAACGGTGATGTCGTGGCGCGGAACTGAAGGCGGTTTAGCAGCAGCAAAGCTGAAACACAACGTGGTAATGGCGCCAGGCTCTCATTGTTATTTTGATTATTATCAAGGTAATCCTAAATTTGAGCCTTTGGCAATAGGCGGATTTATCCCTGTGGAAAAAGTTTATCAGTTTGATCCGATTCCCGCAGGCTTAAATCCGGAAGAAAATAAATACATACTCGGTGGCCAGGCAAATGTTTGGACAGAATACATTCCCGATGGCAAACAAGTAGAATACATGATTTTTCCACGTATGTGCGCCCTTTCCGAAGCATTGTGGACTTACCCTCAAAATAGGGATTTTGAATCGTTCAAAAAAAGACTTTTATCCCATCTGAAATTATATGATCATTTGAATATCAATTATTCAAAAGCGATGTTTGCATTAAAGTTCCAGGTTTCTAAAGGAAAAGCTCCGCTGACGGTTACTCTGGCAGGGGAGCCGGGAATTGAAATCAGGTATAATACGGATGGTTCGGAGCTGACAGGAAAAACTATCCTGTATTCTTCTCCAATTTCCATTTCCAAAACTTGTTTGTTGCAGGCAGGTAATTTTTCCGGAGGAAAGTTATGCAGCCCGGTTTTAAGCCAGCAGTTTTATGTAAATCCGGCTACCGGAAAAAACGTAACCTTAACCTATCCTCCTCACGAAAATTATAATGTTGGCGGAGCAGCTACCCTTACCGATGGAATTTTGGGTAGAATTCCCTGGTATGGTGGCGAATGGTTAGGCTTTAATGGAAAAAACTGCGAAGCAATTCTTGATCTGGAAAAAACAACAAAAATTTCCAAAGTCATTGTGGATGTTTTAAATGCAGAAAGTAGTTGGATCTATCTGCCTAAAAGCATCGAAGTTTTTATTTCACCGGATGGTGTTAATTTTACTTCTGTAAAAAAAATTTCCGAAAAGGAAATAGTGGAAATGCAGCGTAAAATGATTTTGGAAACCGATGGTTTACAAACAAGATATCTGAAAATTGTAGTGGAAAACAACGGAAAAATTCCGGATGGGAAACCTGGTGCCGGTTACGACGCTTGGTTGTTTGTGGACGAAATTTTGGTAGAATAAACCGTTTCGCTAAAGTGTAGAATTCAATAATTTTCCTGAATTCAGCAACTTTTCCACATATTTTTCCCTCAGAGCGATTTCCAGAACATGCATGTAATTAAAATTATGCATATCCGTGCCTAAGAAATCTACCAGACCTTTGTCAACAAGTTTTTCTGCAATTTTTTTAACAGTAGCATTGTAGTATCCCCCCAGCGAAATAGTATTTATTTGCAGAAAAACGCCTCTCTCCTTTAACTCCTGGAATTTATCCAACTCGTTAAACCAATAGGAATACCGTTCAATATGAGCAAGAATCACCTTATAGCCGTCAATTTGCAAATCGAAAATAAATTGTTTCAGGTTGGGATGGGAATTATAATAGGAAAGCTCCACAAGAACATAATTATTTCCAAAAGTCATCAACTTGCCATTTTTGTATTTTTCCTCAAAACGATCATCCATAAGATATTCGGCAGCAGCTTCAATAATTATAGGAATTCCAGCGTCTTTTACACCTTTTTTTACTTTTTCCAGCCCATTAAGAATAATTTCAGGGGTATTAGTAAAAAACTCTCCTTGAATATGTGGGGTGGTAATCAGTTTGCGGAAGCCCAGTTGGCTCATCCTTCGTATCAGGTCAACGGACTCTTCCAAGGTTTTCACCCCGTCGTCTATTCCCGGAATGAGGTGTGAGTGCATATCAACTCCCAGCAACCCCATGTCAAGCGGCTGCGTTAACTTTTTCTCCTTAAACAGATTGTTCAGTAAATTCATTATCTTATGGTGTGTCCTCGCTCAACTTGTACTGTAATAAATTATCTTTTAACATATTGCTGCTCATAATATTTTTGATAATCACCCGAAGTAAGATGGTTGATCCAGTCTTCGTTAGCCAAATACCAGTCCACCGTTTCTTCAAAACCTTCGGCAAAGCGGATGGTTGGAGTCCAACCCAATTCCGTGTGTAATTTAGTAGCGTCAATGGCATAGCGGAGATCGTGTCCGGCACGGTCTTTTACGAAAGTGATCAACTGAGCAGAAGTTCCTTCCGGACGACATAGTTTCTTGTCCATGATTTCGCAAAGTTTTTTTACCAAATCAATGTTTTTCCATTCGTTATTACCACCAATATTATAAGTTTCACCATTTTTCCCCCTATGAAAAATCAGGTCAATGGCTTTGGCATGGTCTTCCACATATAGCCAGTCGCGTACGTTTTCTCCCTTTCCATACACCGGTAAAGGTTTGCTATGCCGGATGTTATTGATACAGAGTGGTAACAATTTTTCCGGAAACTGGAAAGGGCCATAGTTGTTGGAACAGTTGGATACCACTATCGGCAAGCCGAAAGTGTGGTGATAGGCTCTAACCAAATGATCTGAACTTGCTTTGGATGCAGAATACGGACTCCTTGGGTCGTAAGCAGTTGTTTCCTTGAACGATCCTGTTTTGCCCAGAGAGCCATACACTTCGTCGGTTGAAATATGGTAAAAACGTTTGCCTTCCATATTATCTTTCCAGATATGCCGGGCTGCATTCAGCAGGTTGACGGTTCCCACTATATTTGTAAAAATAAATTCATTAGGATTAGAAATGGAACGATCCACGTGCGATTCAGCAGCAAGATGAATTACCCCGTCGAACCGATATTTTTCAAAAAGCTCAAAAATGTGTTTTTCGTCCACGATGTCGGCTTTTACAAACTCATAATTGGGTTTGTTTTCCACATCTTTCAGATTTTCAAGATTACCTGCATACGTTAGCTTGTCCAGGTTGATAATTTTATAGTCGGGATATTTATTTACAAATAACCTGACTACGTGTGAGCCGATGAACCCGGCACCTCCGGTGATTAGCAGAGTTTTCATTACTTAATAGATTTATATGTTACTATTTACTTGATTTTTACCGTTTCAAAAGAGCCTGTTCCCATTTCCATGCTGAGAAGGTCATATCGTCGAGGCTAAGCTCTGCTTTCCAGCCCAATTCCTGGTTGGCAAAAGTGGTGTCTGCCCAAACTTTTTCTACATCTCCCTGGCGGCGTTCCACGATTTTATAATTTAATTTCTTTCCTGAAGTCTTTTCAAACGAATTAATTACTTCCAGTACAGAAAATCCGTTACCGGTTCCGAGATTGAAAATTTCAAGAGCTTTTTTGGTTTTACCGTTAAGCATTCTATCCACTGCAACCACATGTGCTTTGGCAATGTCCACCACATGAATGTAATCACGGATGGGTGTTCCGTCGGGAGTATTGTAATCGTTGCCAAACACACGCAAAAAATCCCGTTTTCCGATGGCTGTCTGGGTAATGTAAGGCATCAGGTTGTTGGGCACACCGATGGGCAATTCGCCGATGAGTGCCGAAGGATGCGCACCAATAGGGTTAAAATAACGGAGAGCTATTGCTTTAAGGTTGGTTACGGCAATTGTATCGCGGATTATCGCTTCCGAAATTTGCTTGGTGTTTCCGTAAGGGCAAAAAGCTTCTTTGATTGGAGAAGTTTCCTTTACGGGAAGTTCATCCGGCTGCCCATAAACTGTACAAGATGAAGAAAAAACAAAATTATTAATTCCATTTTTTTTCATCCCATCAAGAATATTTATCAGTGAGAACAGGTTGTTCCGGTAATATTTTAAGGGTTCAGCTACCGATTCGCCAACAGCCTTAAAAGCAGCAAAATGAATGATGGCAGCAATATCTTTATTTTTTGCAAAGAAGTCGCGTGTTAGTCCGCTATCTGCCAAGTCAAACTTTTCAAATGCCGGACGGATGCCGGTAATTTCTTCAATATTATCGAGTACTCCTATTTCGGAATTACTGAGATTGTCAACAATTATAACCTCGTAGCCCTTGTTTTGCAGTTCTACCACGGTATGCGAACCTATAAATCCGGTACCTCCGGTTACTAATATTTTCATTTTTTTATTTAATAAATTTCAGTTTACTAATTTATGGACTTTCCCGTTTTCCAACTGATATTTTTCTTTGCTTTCGGGACACATTGCTATACCATTTTTATCAAAATTCAGGCGATAACCGTATTCACTCATCCACCCGATCTGTTTTGCAGGATTTCCAACCACCAGTGCATAGGCTGGTATTTCCTTGGTAACTACTGCACCAGCACCTATAAAGGCAAACTCTCCAATGTTGTGTCCGCACACGATGGTAGCATTGGCTCCAATGGAAGCACCCTGTTTAACAATAGTTTGCAAATATTGTCCTCTACGGTTTACTGAGCTTCTCGGATTAATCACGTTGGTAAAAACCATAGAAGGACCCAAAAAAACATCGTCTTCACAGATCACTCCGGTATAGATAGATACATTGTTTTGTACTTTCACATTTTTCCCAAGCACAACACCCGGCGAAACCACTACATTTTGCCCGATGTTACAGTTTTCGCCGATGATACAATTGCTCATAATATGCGAAAAATGCCAAATTTTAGTCCCCTTACCTATCTTACAATCTTTGTCCACGATAGCTGTTTCGTGCGTAAAAAACTCTTTATCCATAGCTTACTGATTATTTACAAATTCGAGTACCGAAGAAGTAATGAGGTTTAATTGTTCTTCATCCAGTTCGGTGTGCATGGGTAAGGAAATTACCGACTTGCCCAACATTTCTGAAACCGGAAAATCACCATCTTTGTAGCGTGGATCCAGATAGGCTTTTTGAAGATGCAGGGGTACAGGATAATAAATCATTGCCGGTATTTCTTTCTGCTGAAGGAATTCCTGAAGCTTATTCCTTTCAAATCCGGTGGTTA
This sequence comes from Lentimicrobiaceae bacterium, assembly GCA_023227965.1. NCBI lineage: Bacteria > Pseudomonadati > Bacteroidota > Bacteroidia > Bacteroidales > Lentimicrobiaceae > Lentimicrobiaceae bacterium. Next base: position 45,853 of record JALOCA010000013.1, read on the forward strand.
CCAATGTGTATTGGTGAAATACATGGGTTGAATTTTTTGCCTGTTTGGGGGTTATCAATTTGGGATTTCCGGCAAATGCTTTGTCGTAAAAATCAGCAACAGCATTTCTTGCTTTCGCATAATTATCCAGATATTGTAATTTAACCTTGAGTATGGCAGCCTGAATACTATCTAATCTTGAATTAACTCCAATGTAATCATGATAATATCTAACCACCATACCATGATTAGCTACTATGCGAAGTTGTTTTGCCAATTCATCATCATTGGTAAAAACGGCTCCACCATCTCCATAGCAGCCAAGGTTTTTGGAAGGGAAAAAGCTAGTACATCCCATTTCTCCAATAGTTCCTGCCTTTTTACGGGTTCCATCTTTAAAAATGTATTCTGCACCAATTGCTTGGGCAGTATCTTCTATTACAAATAGCTTATACTTTTTTGCAATCTCAAGAATAGCATCCATATCAGCACATTGTCCAAAAAGATGTACTGGGACAATGGCTTTGGTTTTCGCAGTTATTGCTTTTTTTATGGCTTCGGGATTGATATTAAAAGTATCGGGATCCACATCAACCAAAACCGGAGTCAGACCTAACAATGCGATCACTTCTGCCGTAGCAATAAAAGTGAAAGTAGTGGTAATCACTTCGTCTCCGGGTTTTAAATTTAGTGCCATCATAGCAATCTGCAGGGCATCTGTTCCATTAGCACAAGGAATAACATGTTTTACACCAAGATATTTTTCCAGATCCGTCTGAAAGTTTTTTACTGCCGGACCATTAATAAAAGCCGTAGAATCTATCACTTCATGAATTGCACCATCTACTTCTGCTTTAATCTTTTCATATTGACCTTTTAGGTCAACCATTTGTATTTTCCTCATTTTCAATAAAAATTTATAAATTGTATAAAATCTTTGCAAATATAGGCTTTTTGAACCTTTTAAAAATATAACGCTGTAAAAAGCGTTTTATGTGTGTTTTTACTACTTTTGCCCTAATTATTAAAAATATGAGAATTAGATACTTCCTTTTTGTTTTATTTTTTTTTATTTGCCTTACATTCAATGCTTTTACACAGGTAAGTATAAAGGATTCAGCCATTAATGCTACTTTGATTCAGGCACATTATAGTTACCAGTTTCCCGGAGGCGATTTGGGAGACAGATTTGGAAACAATTCGTCAGTGGGAGGAGGAATTACATATAAATTTAAGAAAAACTGGGTTTTAGGGGCTGAGGCGTCTTTCATTTTTGGAGAAAAAATAAAAAATGAATATTCCATTTTATCAAATATTGCAACGAAAGAAGGTTATATCATTGATGCCAACGGAACTTATACTGAAATAAGAATGTTTGAACGTGGATTTCAAGTGGGTGGAACATTCGGGAAAATCATTCCTTTTTTTAGTCATAATCCTAATTCTGGACTAACTATTACATTGGGTGGTGGTTATATACAACATAAAATCCGGATAGAAGACCGCAATAATGCAACTCCGCAGCTTAAAAAAGATTATTTGAAAGGCTACGATCAGCTAACCGACGGCTTTTATGTGAATGGTTTCCTGGGATATGTTTATCTTGGAAATAATAAACTGGTGAGCTTTTATGCCGGAATCGAATATAATCTGGCTTATACGCAATCAGTAAGGGGGTACAGCTTCACAACCATGGAATATGACAACAAAAAACGTACTGATATTCTGACAGGAGTAAAAATTGGATGGATTATTCCTTTGTATCAACAGGCTCCGGCTAAATATTATTATAACTAACGTTTGTAAATATTTGTAGTTAAACTTATTCTAAAAGATTTAATGTCATTACTTTATAATTTTTTCATTTATACTTATTTACTTGCTATTCACATTTCTGCATTTTTTAATGCCAAAGCAAAAAAATGGGTACAAGGCAGAAAACAAATTTTTAGGCAATTTGAAAAAAATATAGATACTAATAAAAAAATTATTTGGTTCCATTGTGCATCTCTTGGCGAATTTGAACAGGGACGGCCCGTAATGGAGGCATTTAGAGAAAAACATCCTGAATTTAAGATACTTGTTACGTTTTTTTCACCTTCGGGGTATGAAATACGGAAAAGTTACAAGGGAGCCGATCATATTTTTTATCTTCCGATGGATACCCGTAGGAACGCCCGCCGATTTATCCGGTTTGTACACCCCGAACTGGTTTTTTTCATCAAATACGAATTCTGGTTCAATTATCTAAATTACCTTAAAATCAACAATATACCTGTTTTTCTTGTTTCCGGTATTTTCAGACCTTCCCAGCATTTTTTTCAAATATATGGGGGTTGGTTTCGCAGGAGATTGCAAAGTTTTAGTTATTTCTTTGTTCAGAATTCTGATTCTATGCAATTATTGCATCGGATCAATCTGGAAAGTGTTATTATTAGCGGTGATACCCGCTTCGACAGAGTTTTTTCCATTGCCTCACAAGCAAAAGATTTTCCCCTTGTGAAACAATTTGCCGACGGAAATCAGGTATTTCTGGCAGGCAGCAGTTGGCCTGCCGATGAAATACTTATCAACGAACTGGTGAAACAGGAAATTCCAGGATTAAAGTTTATCATCGCGCCTCACGAAGTGCACCCCGAACATATCAATGCATTACTGGAAATGTTACCAAAACCTGCACTTAAATTTTCAGAAGCCAACGAGGAAAATATCCATTCTACAGATATTCTTGTTGTGGATAGTATTGGGATATTATCAGGGTTATACCGATATGCAACAATGGCTTACATAGGTGGTGGCTTTGGAAAGGGAATTCATAATATTTTAGAAGCCGCAACCTTTGGCATTCCGGTTATTTTTGGAACACAATACCATAAATTTCAGGAAGCTATTGATTTAATTGCACTTAATGGCGCCTTTACTATTAAAACCGCAACAGAATTGCAAATGGTTTGCCAAAGCTTGCTTTTTAACAACGATGCTTACCAAAAGTCGGCAGATGCATGCCGTCAGTATGTTGAAAATAACAGGGGGGCTACGGATAAAGTACTTTCTGTGGCAGAATTGTATTTAAAATAACTTTATAATAACTACTAATACAATAAATTGCAGTTTATTCTCTATTTAATTTTTCTTTTTTTTACAGGCTTGTTTTCATTCATGCCTTTCTGGTTGCTGTACCGCCTTTCTGATCTTCTTTTTCTTTTACTTTTTTACGTTTTTCGGTACAGGAAAAAGGTAGTAATAAAAAATTTAGAGAATGCATTTCCTCAAAAAAATACTAAAGAAATATTCTATATTGCCCGCGGTTTTTATCACAATCTTTGTGATATCCATATTGAAAGAATTAAAGGATTCAGTATCAGCAAAAGAACAATTGTAAAACGATACAAAATCCTCAATCCTGAAATTTTACTGGCAAATTACAACAAAGGAGAAAGCGTCATAGCTTTGGCAGGTCATTGTTCCAATTGGGAATGGGGCGCCTTTGCAGGAGGGTTACAAACTATTCATACAAACATAGCATTTTACAAGCCTCTGTCAAATAGATATATAGATAATTTTATGCAAAGAATCAGGGCAAAATGTAAAACCAAGTTGGTTTCTATTTACACAACTGCCCGGACTTTTAAAGATTATAAAAATACTTTGTGCGTTTACCTTATGATTGCCGACCAAAGTCCTTCCAATGTGCAGAAAGCCTACTGGGTAAATTTTCTGCATCAGGATACAGCCTGTTTGCACGGACCGGAAAAATACGCCTGTTTGTACAATTTACCTTTGTATTTTCTTGATATTCGCAGAGTAAAAAGAGGATATTATGAAGTTGAAATACTAAAACTGATTGATAACCCGAATGATTACAAAGAAGGTCAGATTACAGAAAAATACATGCAGATTCTGGAGTCAGTAATTCGCAGAAGTCCCGAAAACTGGTTATGGTCGCATCGTCGCTGGAAAAAGAAACGTATTAATTCTCCTCTTTGTACATCGAATCAATAACTTCTTTATATTTTTCGGCTAACACTTTTCTTTTAATTTTCAATGTCGGGGTCATTTCTCCGGTTTCCACGCTCAATTCGTCGGATGAAAGAACAAATTTTTTAATTCGTTCAAAATGTGCAAGTTCCAATTGTAAATGATGAAGTTTTTCTTCATAAAGTTTCCTGATAAGTGGATGGTTTACCAGTTCTTTTCTTGAGCTGGTACGAATACCTTGTTCTTCCGCATATTTTTCAAGTAAAGAAAATGATGGAAAAATTATAGCAGAAATGTACTTTTTTTCGTTACCAATCACTGCTATTTGTTCAAAAAACGGATCATTTTTAACCAGTAATTCTAATTTCTGAGGAGCAATATACTTGCCGGAAGAGGTTTTGATAATATCTTTAATTCTATCAAAAACAACCAAGTGTATTCCATCAATAAGCCTTCCTGCATCCCCGGTATGGAACCAGCCGTCGCTAAAACTTTCGGTTGTAACCTTTGGTTTTTTATAATATCCCCTGGTAACGCCATTTCCCTTTACCAAAATTTCATCGTTTTCTCCAATTTTTACCTGAACACCAGGCATAAGACTACCGGTAGAAGTACGGTCGAAACCTTGATACGGATAACAACAAACTGTTGCTGAAGTTTCTGTAAGCCCATAACCATACATAATAAATATTCCTGCAGAATGGAAGAACTTAATAATATGGTCGGATAAAGGAGCTCCGGCACAAGGCATAAAACGGATTCTGCCTCCAAAAACATCACGACCTTTTTTCAAGACAATAAAGTTGGCAAAAAGATATTTCAGATGAAACCATAGGGGTTGCTTTTGATGTAACCGTTTTTGTTCCGACCTGATATATCCAATATTTAGCGCCCAATAGAAGATTTTTTTTTCAATCGGCTTACTCGTTTCGAGCAATGCCATAGCAGCTTCGTAGGTTTTTTCAAAAAAACGCGGAACGGCACACATGATGGTAGGTTTTACTTCCCGGATAGTATGGATTATATCCTTAGGGTTTTTCAGAAAATAATTGGTCATCCCTTTTGCAAGAACAAAGTATGTCCAAAATCTTTCAAATACATGGCTAAGCGGGAGAAAGCACATAGAAACATCTTTATGGCTTACATTCAACCGTTCATCATGAATTTGTACGGTATTCAGGATATTTTGCTGGTCGAGTATCACACCTTTGGGTTCTCCTGTTGTACCCGAAGTATATATAATTGTAGCAATATCATCGGGCAGCATATTCTTTTGCCGGCGTTTCAATTCGGCAGTAATGTTTTCATCTTTTTTGTTTCTGATAAAATCTGAAAAATAAACTGATTCTTCTCTTTCATGCAAATCAACAGCAGGATCGTAAACAATTATTTTTTTCAACGAAGGACATTTCCCCATAAGCAATAGCACTTTATCATATTGAATCTGTTCGCCAACAAAAACATGGCTTATTTCGGCTTCATCAATGATATACTTTGCATAAGCTGAAGATTCCGAGGCATAAATGGGTACTGAAATACACCGTGAAAGCATGATACCCAAATCGGACATTGTCCATTCCGGCATATTCTGTGAAAAAATACCAATAGTACTGTTTTCGGGCAGGTTATCGGCAACAAGAGCCCGCGCAACTTGTTCGATATTCTGCAAAAGTTTAGTCCAACTTATTCCTTCCCATGTATTTGAGGAAAGGTTCTTAAAATAAAGAGCATTCCGGTTTTTATACCGTTGTGCCTGTTCTTTGATTATTGATATATAGTCCTGGTACATAATGCAATACGATTAACAAATAGTAATAATAAGCACCAAAATTATAGATGAATATTACAATATTTTCCCCTGTGCAGTAGCAAAAATTGTTGTTTGCACATTGCAAAAGTAATAAAAAAAAGCATTATCTATATTATTGATTACCAATACGTATTCAAAATATAATTGTTTTACAAGTGTATAGTGAAAAAAGCAAAACCGGTAATGTTAGTTAAATTGAGTTATGTATTTTTACAATTTTAATCATGCCTATTATGTATAATAGTGTATTTTAATACATTACAATTCCAAATACAAAAATAAAATACAGATGTTCAAGTGAAATTTGCAGGAATTTATAATAAATTCGCAGCCAAATTTAAAAAGTGATTTACGGAAACAATAACCGAAAAAATTACCTGCAGGGGCTTACAGCAGCTTTACTGTGTTATGGGATGTGGGGTGTGTTTCCATTGTATTGGAAATTAGTTCAACAAGTACCTCCCATGCAAATACTTGCCCACAGGATAATCTGGTCAATGTTATTTTTGGGGCTTGGACTCGTTATTCTCAGAAATAAAAAGACATTTCAATATCTAACTTCCTATAAAACAATTGTATTGTTAACTATTACTGGTTTCATTATCGGTATAAACTGGCTTGTATACATTTATGCTGTCAACAATAATCACATTGTGGATGCCAGTTTGGGTTATTATATCAATCCTATGGTAAATATACTTTTGGGAATGATATTTTTAAAAGAGAGGTTAAGTAAAATTCAAGCTGTTGCGGTTGTTTTAGCCTTTGTCGGAGTAGGTATCATCACTTTCGATTATGGTAAACCTCCGTGGGTTTCGCTTTGCCTTGCCCTGACTTTCGGCATTTATAGTTTAATAAGAAAAAAAACTGCCTTTGATGCTTTACCGGGGTTATTTATTGAAACTCTCATGCTTACACCTATAGCCATCTGTTTTTTATGGTTATTGGAAACGAAAGGAAGTGTAGTTTTTCACTATTCATGGCAAACAGATATTCTACTTATATTAGCTGGTCCTGTAACGGCAGTTCCCTTGTTTTTTTTTGGATTTGCCGTACCCCGCATCCCTTTATCCACCATTGGATTTATACAATACTTATCACCAACAATTCAATTATTGATTGGGGTTTTTATTTTCAGAGAACCTTTTAAACCTGCATATTTTACAAGTTTTATATTGATTTGGCTGGGTTTAGCTTTGTACAGCTATAGTTTAATAAAAGGAATAAAAAAAAGAACAACGAAAATCGAGGCTAATTTACAGGAATCGTAAATAAAAAAGTACTTCCTATACCCACTTCGCTGTTTACCCATATTTTCCCATGATGCTTTTCAACAAATTCCTTACAGAGGAGTAATCCCAAACCTGTTCCTCTTTCGTCTTTTGTACCTAAAGTTTTAAATTTTTCGCCAACAATAAACAATTTAGCAATATCTTCCGGTTTTATTCCTGTCCCCTGGTCGGTAACCGATATCTGATGCTCCGTTGGAGTTTTCGCGTAGTGTATTTTTACATTCCCATCCGAGTAAGAAAATTTAATAGCATTAGATACTAAGTTTCTCAAAATAGTCTGAAGCATATTTTTATCTGCGGTAACAAAAGTTTGCGGTAAAATAGTTGTTGTTAGTATAATATTTTTCTGAACAGCCTGTAGCTTTGAAATTTCAATTATTTCGTAAACAAGGGAGTACAAATCAGTTTTTTCGGGTAAAAAAGAAAGTAACCCTGTTTGGCTTTGTGCCCATTGCAACAGATTTTCCAATAATTTTAAAGTATTATTACCTGCTTCTTTGATGCTGTTCAGGTAATATATTTTTTCATTTTCATCATAATCGTCAAAACCTTCCGTAAGTACTTCCGACAGTCCGATAATGGTTGTAAACGGGCTTTTCAAATCATGAGCAATGATGGAAAAAAATTGGTCTTTTTGTGAATTGATTTTTTTTAAATTTATTTCCGACTCAGAAAGTTTTAAATTCAATTGGTTTAACAGCTTTTCATAATTCTTCCTTTTTGTAACATCGTGGAATACAATAAGACTACCATGAAGATTGTGGCGTTCATCCATCAGGGGAGAAAATGTAATTTCGAACCAGTTTTGGTTAAATTGTTTAAGATATAATTCTATTCTGTATTCGGTGGTTATATCTTTATCTTTTATTTCAGTCCAAAGTGCCGGAAACACTTCAGGGTAATACTTTCCCAAGTCCTGATTATCAATTCCTAATTGCTTTTTAGCTGCAGGATTAAAATCAATAATTCGCTGAAAAGTATCCAACACAATCAGACTGTCCTGCATTTTCTCAAATAAAACATGCCTTGCAATGGGCGACAGGTCGAAAAGTCGTTTTTTTGAAATTCCTAAAAAGAAAATAATACCTGTAAAAGTGAATCCAATTGGGGAAATATCAAGTCCTTCCACCGGATTTAAACCTGTAATGTATAAAATGGTGGTAACGAAAGGAAAAACACTGGCAATAAATAAAAACCAAACCTGCTTGCGATAATGCATCGGAAACCGGTAAACAGATTGCAATAAAATAAATATTCCAACACAAACAAGCAATAAACTATAAGGAATTCCTATCCAAAATAACGGACCATGATGATATATTAATATATTTTCCTTTGCATAACTCCATGTAAAATTGCTCCATACCAAATGGTGGTAATCATTTGTAAAAGCAAATACTACCATAAGTATAGGAATTATCCATAATAATAGCCATTTTTTATTTTTAGTAATTGATTTTTCTCCTGTAAAATATAAAATAAAATACATAAAAAATACTCCTATACCCATATTGCCTATATATTCTATTTGCGACCAGAGTATCTTTTTTTCGATAGTTGAAACAGCCGATTCTATTGAAGCTGCCAATGCATATTCTGCAACAAAAAGCATTAAAAAAAAGAAAAGTAATCTGCCTGGTATGTATTTTTTATTAAAAACAAGCGTTGCTACCAAAAGCGACAGCCCGAAAGCAATAGCGAGAAAAATAGTATAAAAACTAACTATGAGCATCTTAATATTATTGTTTCTGTATTATATCGTATATTCAAAATATGAATTTACCAACTATTTTATAATTATAAATAAAAAAATATAGTGATAATATTTCTTTAAATTTTTACAAACCAGGATTATAAAAATTATCTTGCAAGAAACCAAATTTTTAACAATCGGTTACTTCCTTGCTTCCAGCAGCAGTTCGAGCATCTTAATAGCACAATCCGAAATTACTGTACCGGGACCAAATATGGCTACAGCACCGGCTTTGTACAGGAAATCGTAATCCTGCGATGGGATAACGCCTCCTACTATCACCATGATGTCTTCGCGGCCATTCTTTTTCAGTTCTTCTATCACCTGCGGAACCAGTGTTTTATGACCTGCTGCAAGGCTCGATACTCCAAGGATATGCACGTCGTTTTCCACTGCCTGGCGTGCGGCTTCTGCAGGAGTCTGAAACAGAGGTCCCATATCTACATCAAAACCTATGTCGGCATAACCGGTGGCTACCACTTTTGCACCGCGATCGTGGCCATCCTGACCCATCTTGGCAATCATGATTCGTGGACGACGACCTTCAATTTCTGCAAATTTGTCGGCCATTTCGCAAGCTTTTTTAAAGCTTTCATTGTCTTTGGATTCGGAGGAATATACTCCGGAAATTGAACGTATCACAGCTTTATATCTCCCATAAACAGTTTCAAGTGCATAAGAAATTTCACCAAGGGAAGCGCGTTTACGTGCGGCTTCGATAGAAAGTGCCAGCAAGTTGCCTTCGCCGGTTTCGGCAGCGTGGGTGATAGCTTGCAGGGCTTTTTGTACATCTTCATTGTTTCGTTCGGCACGAAGTTTTTGCAGACGTTTTATTTGAGCCTCGCGTACAGTAGTGTTATCTACTTCAAGGGTTTCGATGGGGTCTTCTTTTTCGAGGCGGTATTTGTTAATTCCAACAATGGTATCTTTTCCCGAGTCAATACGTGCCTGTTTGCGGGCAGCAGCTTCTTCTATCCTCATTTTAGGAATACCGGTTTCGATGGCTTTTGCCATTCCACCCAGTTCTTCCACTTCCTGAATCAAAGCCCAGGCTTTATTGGCTATTTCCTGAGTAAGGGTTTCTACGTAATACGAACCAGCCCAGGGATCAACCACACGGCAAACATTGGTTTCTTCCTGAATATAAATCTGGGTGTTACGTGCAATACGTGCCGAAAAATCTGTAGGCAAGGCGATGGCTTCGTCCAAAGCATTGGTATGAAGACTTTGGGTATGACCAAGTGCAGCACCCAGAGCTTCCACACAGGTACGGGTAACATTGTTGAACGGGTCCTGTTCGGTAAGGCTCCAACCCGAAGTTTGACAATGGGTTCGCAAAGCCATTGACTTTGGATTCATGGGATTGAATTGTTTTACAATTTTTGCCCAGAGCATACGAGCAGCGCGAAGTTTGGCAATTTCCATAAAGTGGTTCATTCCAATTCCCCAGAAAAACGAAAGGCGGGGAGCAAAATCATCAATATTCAATCCGGTGGCAGTACCCGTGCGAAGGTATTCCAATCCGTCTGCAAGGGTGTATGCCAGTTCTATATCGGCGGTAGCTCCGGCTTCCTGCATGTGATATCCACTGATACTAATAGAGTTGAACTTCTTCATGTTTTGAGAAGTAAACTCAAAAATATCGGCAATGATTTTCATAGAAGGAATAGGCGGATAAATGTAAGTGTTTCGAACCATAAATTCTTTCAGAATGTCGTTTTGAATAGTTCCGCTGAGCTTATCCATCGAAACACCTTGCTCTTCGGCAGCCACGACATAAAAAGCGAGAACGGGCAAAACGGCACCGTTCATGGTCATGGAAACCGACATTTTTTCCAAAGGTATCTGGTCGAACAAAATTTTCATATCGAGAATGGAATCAATTGCTACACCGGCTTTTCCCACATCACCAACCACTCTTTCGTGGTCGCTGTCGTAACCGCGGTGCGTAGCAAGGTCGAAGGCTACCGAAAGTCCTTTCTGCCCGGCGGCAAGGTTGCGGCGGTAAAAAGCATTGGATTCTTCCGCGGTGCTGAATCCGGCATACTGACGGATGGTCCAGGGACGCATTACATACATGGTGCTGTACGGTCCACGCAGAAAAGGCGGAATACCAGCGGCATAGTTCAGATGTTCCATGCCTTTAAGATCGGATGCTCCGTAAACCGGTTTTACGGGAATCTGTTCCGGAGTAAGCCAGTTTTTCTCAATTCCGGTTTGCTTTTCCCATTCTTCAAACGAACCGGTTTGCTCCTTGCTTTTATAATCTATGTCTTTAAAATTTGGACGCATTTTTATAAGTATATGGTTTCAAGTTTCTTGTTAAATATTATTTTTAAATTTTATATCCGATAGGATTACGTGGTTTTTCTTCTTCTTTCATCAATGCTTTAATTGCAGCGAAAACAATACGAAATTGTTCATCGTATTTTTCTTCCATCTCTTCTATTTTCTTTGCCAATTCTTTATGGGATAAAAGGACGGAACGCAGTTTTACAAAAGTTCTAACTACCTGGATGCTTACAGCAACTGCCTGCGAGTTGTTCAATATACTGGCTACCATAATAACACCATGTTCGGTAAAAGCGAATGGTAAATAAGGTGAATACTTTATTTTTTGGAGGTGGTCACAAACTGTTACCACCTCTTTTTTCTCATTATCTGTCAATTGAAACATAAATTCTGATGGGAATCTGTCAATATTTCGTTTCACAGCCTGATTAATTTTTTTGGTAGAAACTCCATAAAGCATTGCCAAATCAGAGTCAAGCATTACTTTCGCTCCTCTGATAAAGCAGATACAGTTAGCAATGTTTTCTTCATATATGACTGGCAGATTTTCCATCATGAATTAATTTTTTGATATCGCAAACTGCGACATCAAGATTTTTTATTCAATAACTCCCAAATACCTTTGAATTTTTTGTAAAAAATTAAGTGTATTGGTTTTAATATGAATAAAATCATCTACTCCGGCAGCCTTTAGCAAATCAATTATTTCTTTTGGATAACCGGCAAGGATGACTGTCCGTTCCGAAGCTTTTTCTTTTATCGCTTTTGCAATAGCTGGAGCAAATTCGGGATACTCATCATCGCTGCTACAAATTACAATAACCTCAGCTTTAGAATCTATGGCAGCTTTTACGCCTTCATCCACTGTTTTGAATCCCGGATTATCAATAATTTCATAACCGGCAATTCTAAAAAAGTTGGTTGCAAACGAAGCTCTCGCTTTGCGCATGGCAAGGTTTCCAATGGTAAACAAGAAAACTTTGGGCATGGGATTTCCTTCATTAACAAATATTTCTGTTGCAAGCCGGATTTCTTCAAGTTCTTCGGCAGCACGCGAAAATTCCAGTTTTTTGTAATTCCCCTTGCCATCAACCTTTCCGGTTGTAGCTTCTTCCTCTTGTATTTTATCTAAAGCTGTTTCGTTGGGATTGGGGTACTGGTTGGTTCCCAGTATGGTTACTTTCCGGTTGGCAATGTCATCTTCTTTTTTCTTTCTCACAGTTTCAATGGAATCCTGGATGAAGTTTTTCTGCACAGCTTTCATGAAACCGCCGAGTTCTTCCACTTCTTTAAACAAAGCCCAGGCTGCAGAAGCAATCTGATCGGTAATGCTTTCGATGTAATACGAACCGGCAGCCGGATCCACTATTTTGTTCATGTACGACTCTTCTTTCAACACAATCTGTTGGTTACGGGCAATACGACGGCTGAAATCGTCGGATGCTTTGTAAGCCACATCAAAAGGAGCAACGGCAAGCGAATCTATTCCGCCAATAATTGCCGACATAGCTTCGGTGGTTGTACGCAACAGGTTTACATGTGCATCGTAAACTGTTTTATTCCAGTTAAGTGTGGTTGCATGAATAAACATCTTTTGAGAATCCTTGTTTTCCGGTTTAAACTGTTCCACAATTTTCGACCAAAGCAAGCGTGCAGCACGCATTTTTGCAATTTCGAAAAAGTAATTGGAACCGACAGCAAACGTAAACTGCATTCTCGGAACAATTTTGTCTATCGAAATGCCTCTGTCTGTAAGTTCTGCCAGATAGTCAGCACCGGAAGCAAGGCTGAAAGCCAGTTCCTGAACGATAGTAGAGCCTGCATTGGCAAAAGTATTTCCGCTAACATTGATAACACGGAAACCTGGCAACTTCTTTTCAACCGCATTTACTATGTAAGCAGCTTCGATGAAGTTGTCTTCCTTTTCGCAATAAAATTTCCCGTAGCGAACCAAAAAGTTCAGCGAATCAAAATTCAATGAACCTTTTACTTTCGAAGCATTAATTTTATTTTCGTTAAGATATTCTACAAAAAGATCGAGCAGAGCTGGATATGATCTTGATGAGATAAAGTTAATCTTTATTTTCGTAAGATCAATATCTTTAAAAAGCGTATTGATAGCATCTCTATTGGTAACATTTTTTACACGAAAACCTATGGATTTAGCACCTTTTGCAATACATTCTTTTGCAATGGCATTAATTTCCGACGGATCTTCGCAATCAATATCCTGGCGAATTTCCCAACAATTACATTTGGTTTTATTTCCACGAACATAGGGTAATTCTCCGGGTATAGTTTGAGTAAATTGCAGATTTTCAATATCTTCTGCACGATAATACGGTTTTACATTGAATCCTTCCAATGTATGCCAAACGAGTTTTTTATCGTAATCGGCACCTTTCAAATCAGCATTAATCACTTCTTCCCACTCACTGGTAGATACCGGTGGAAATTCGGAAAACAATTTTGGGTTTGGTTTATTTGAATCCATAAATCGGTTTTTGTTTAAAAATAGCTGAAATTAAAAGCTATAAGTTAAAATAATGCGCAAAGGTAAGCAAAAAATGTTGAGCCCAAAATGTAAAAAGCATTACATTTATACTTAGTATAAAGAAAGTCATTAGCGATTGAAAAACCTTTACTGGAAAAACATTTTCAAGAACGTTTAATCATAGTGGGTTAAAAGTTGTAGTTAAAAATAGTTTATACTATTGGGAAACTGTTTTTATTGTACAGGAAAATCGAAATAAGTATCCGGATAAGGCTCGTTTATTAATCGGAAATGCCACCATTCGCAAGGGTAAGGTTCAAAACCGTATTTCATCATTATTTCGCGAAGCAACATGCGGTTAGCTCGTTGATTAATGTTAATGGTGGTATCCATAGGCCAGGAAATGGTTCCAAAATAATCGAAATAGCAACCCATGTCAAGTTCTCTTCCCTCTTCACCTGGTTTTAGTGAAATAATTGTTACGTCCACTGCACTTCCACGACTATGTCCAGATTTATCAGCAATATAGCCTTTGGCAAACAAATCTTCTTTCTTGACATCCGGATAAAATTCTCTTTTCATGATAGTATCATTTAGTACTTTTGCCCAACGCACAAAATGATCTACCGCACGTTGCGGACGGTAAGCATCGTACACTTTCAATCCCAAACCAAAATTTTTTAGTTTCTCCTGTATTTTTTGCAAGGCTGTAGCTGCTTCGCTGGTAAGGAAACAACGTTTTGAAATATAGCCATCTACTGGTTTCCCAACAAAATTGTGGCTACCTGTGTAACGCAAATCCAACACTATATCAGGAATTAGCTTTTTCACATCCAAAAAACCTTCGGGTTGGGCTTTGAGAAAAGAAGACAAGATTAAACCTAAAAACAATGGTAAAAACATTCTTTTCATAGCAGCTTATATTTCAGTAAATAAAAATATTATTTTACCAATGTCATTTCTTCAATCAGACGTTTGTCACCGGCAAATTTATCAATGATAAACAAGCAATAGCGAATATCCAAGGTAATATTACGGCACTGATCCGGATCGTACGTCAGGTCGCTCATCGTTCCTTCCCAGCAACGGTCGAAATTCAGCCCGATAAGCTGTCCGTCGGCATTCAATACCGGACTGCCAGAATTTCCTCCGGTAGTATGATTAGAAGCAACAAAACCCACGTGCATTTTACCGTCAGCATCGGCATAATCTCCAAAATCTTTCGACTGATAAAGTTGTTTCAACTTTGGTTCTACCTTATAATCATATATATCCGGATTTTCCTTTTCCATAATCCCATCGAGTGTACTGAACCAGTTATAAGTTACAGCATCCTGTGGATGGTAGCCTTCCACCTTGCCATAAGAAACACGTAATGTGGAATTTGCATCAGGATAAAAAAGACGCTTGGGTTGCCATTCCATTAAGCCCTGCATATAAATACGTTGCAAACTATCCAAAGTCCCTTCCCAACCGAAGGTTTTTGGCTTAAGACTTTCAAGATAATAACCATAAATACCTTTTGCTAATGCAAATGCAGGGTCATTTTCTATTTTTTTGACTCTCGATTTTTTATATGATTTTAAAAAAACCAAAATCTTGTCTTTAGAAGCAAAAACAGACTTATTGAATACATCTTCAGCCCATTTATTAAAATCTCCGTGGTATTTTTTGTTCGCTTCATCAAGTATGGATGGTTGCAAATTCTTATCCAAACCACTGTAATACATCGAAAGAAGTTTGGCAAAGACTTTTTTGTCAATATCCTGAGAATAATTTTTAAAAAAGCCCTCTGCCGAATTCCGATAATTTTCAATGGCTTTATCCAGAGTTTCCTGGGTTGTTTTTTCGTTTTTGCTAAGATTTACAAGTTTATCGAAACCGTAAGCATATTTTATTATTTCCACACCCAAACCTGCTTCAATAACATAATCAGTGGCAAGATTTAGCGGAGTAATTTCTTTGTAAACCTGTTCAAAGGCAGGAATCAGTTTACCATATTTTACTTTCAGTTCTGGAGTGCTGTTTGCCCATGTAATAAATTCTTTTTCCTGTTGCTGCTTTTTTGCGATGGCATTCAAACGATTGACGCCACGGGTTTCACCTATCATTTTCTTCCAATAATTGGCAACTCCGGCATCTTTTGCAGCGTACTGAAGACGAACTAATTTATCCTGATTCATAGCCGTTTCATAAATATTTAGGCGTTCACGGCGAAGCATGATACTTGGAGGATTTTCCACGTTGGCGGTCATATCCACTCCAAACGATGGAATATATTCCTGGGTGCTACCCGGATAGCCAAAAACGAAAGTAAAATCGCCTTCCTGAACTCCCTTGAGCGAAACAGGCATGTGTTTTTTAGGAGTATAAGGAACATTTTCCTTTGAATATTCGGCTGGCTGGTTATCCTTTCCGGCATAAATTCTGAAAACAGAGAAGTCGCCGGTATGGCGTGGCCACATCCAGTTGTCGGTGTCGCCACCAAACTTACCAATGTTAGAAGGCGGAGCGCCTACCAGACGAATATCCGAAAACACTTCTGTGATAAAAAGTAAATACTGGTTTCCGTAATAAAATGGCTTAATCCTTGCTTTATAATGCGTTCCATTCTCAGCTTCTTTTTCCAGCCTATCCATATTTTTTCCGGTAATTTCAGCGCGTTTGGCTTCGGTAAAAGATGGCTGCACTCCTTCGAGTACCTTTTGGGTAACATCTTCCATCCGGATAAGTAAAGTTACTGTTATTCCGGGATTTGGAAGTTCCTCTTCCAGCCGCTGTGCCCAAAAACCATCTGTTAAATAGTCGTGATTTATAGAACTTTGCCGCTGGATTGAGCCATAGCCGCAATGATGGTTGGTTAGCAACAGTCCCTGATCAGAAACGATGGCAGCCGAGCAACCACCACCAAACAGCACCACGGCATCCTTCAGGCTCGAATGGTTAACACTGTAAATATCGTCGGCACTGATACGCATGCCCATGTTTTTCATGTCTTTTTCGTTCAATTGTTCCAAAAGCAACGGAATCCACATGCCTTCGTGGGCAAAAGAGGAAAGAAAATTAAAACTTAAAAAGAGATATAAGTAGATTTTTTTCATGAATCAAAAATTTAGTAATAAAGGAAACAAAGATAAAATGTTATTGAATTGATAAAAAACTATTCAAAAAAAGATATGGTCAATGATTAAATAACCCGCCCTCCATTCCTAAAAATAATTGTAAATTTGGCAAAATTAAAAATTACAAAACTTTGGGGCAAAAAGCAATTACTATTTTACAGATTGACGTTAACGAACTCATTCGTAAATTGAATGCAGCATTATCGGAAGAATGGCTCGCTTATTACCAATACTGGATTGGTGCCCGGTTAATGGAAGGGCCCATGCGCAGTGAAATTGAACCGGAACTTCTTTTACATGCCACACAGGAATTGAACCATGCCGTTCTTGTGGTTAACCGTATCATTCAATTAGGCGGAACACCTGTAACTCATCCTGCTGAATGGTTCAAGCTAAGCCGTTGCGAATATGATGCACCTACCGACCCTTACGTTGAAGTGGTTCTTGAACAAAACCTGAAAGGCGAACGTTGTGCCATTGAACGTTACCAGGAAATTGCCGACTATACTAATGGCAAAGACCACACTACCTACCAGATGGCAGTAACCATTCTTAATGAAGAGTTAGAACACGAACAAGATATTGAAGATTGGATTAACGACATCAATAAAATGAAAGAAGATTTGAAAAAAATCAGGATGTAAAAGCCCAACTTCCGGTATGATTTACCGGAAATTTTTTTATAAACATAAATAAATCACATTGAATGATATGAAAGAAGCTATTGTTATTTTATGCGGAGGTGGACCGGCTCCCGGTATTAATTCCGTTATCGGATCGGTTGCTAAAGTATTCCTTAAATCGGGTTATCGTGTAATCGGTCTGCACGGAGGTTACAAATGTCTTTTTGCCGAAGCACCGGAAATGACCGATTTAACATTTGAATTTGCCGATCGTATTATGAACCAGGGAGGTTCTGCTTTGCGAATGAGCCGGCATAAACCTAAGGATACCGAATTCAATACCCGTTTTTTTACCGAAAATAACATTAAATTATTGGTAACAATAGGGGGAGACGATACCGCTTCTACAGCCAACCGTATTTTGAAATATTTAGCCCAGAACAATATAAAAATCCAAAACATCCATGTACCCAAAACTATTGATAACGACCTTCCCTTACCCGAAGGACAGCCCACTTTTGGCTATCAGAGTGCAAAAGAAGAGGGTGCACGTATAGCGTCCACAGTATATGAAGATGCCCGTACCAGCGGCAACTGGTTTCTCGTTTCGGCTATGGGTCGTGAAGCTGGTCATCTGGCTTTCGGCATAGGAGCTGCCTGCCATTTCCCCATGATTATCATTCCAGAAATGTTCAACAAAGTAGATGTAACATTCGACCGTATAATCCGACTTATAATTTCCTCAATGATAAAGCGAAAAATTCTTGGTATAGGGTATGGTGTTGCTATAGTAAGTGAAGGGGTATTTCATTTCATGAGCGATGAAGAAATCAACAACTGCGGAATCAGTTTTACCTACGACGACCATGGGCATCCCGAACTGGGGAACGTTAGCAAAGCACATATTTTCAACATTTTATTGCAAAATAAACTAAAAGAACTTTCTCTTGCCATTAAAAGCCGACCGGTAGAGCTTGGATACGAACTTCGCTGTGTACGTCCAACCGCTTTCGATCTTATGTATTGCTCATTGCTGGGAATAGGTGTAAAAATTCTCTTCGACAAGGGAATTACCGGTTGCATGGTTACTTCTGACCCTAAAGGTGATATTTTTCCTTTATTTCTTAAAGATGTAGAGGATGACAAAGGAAGAGTGAAGCCCCGCCTGGTAAATATGCAGGGACAAAAAGCTGTAATGGTTTTTAGCGAAAGCCTGCAATACATTACCAAAGCCGACTATAAAGAAGCTCAAAAGTACCTACCTGCTCCCGAAGAGTATGACTTTACCAGGATTCTCAACTGGTAAGGTTCAATGTTCTGATTTTGTCGGCAAGCACTTGTGCTAATTTTATTTTCGACTCTGTTGTCCACCCTGCAACATGAGGTGTAAGTAGTACGTTATCCGATTTTTGCAGATAGGCAAAGTCATCCGGAAGGTTTTTTGCATCCAGTGTTTCGAATGAATGGGGCTCATATTCCAGTACATCGAGGGCTGCTGCTATAACTTTTTTATTTTTCAGGCATGTTACAAGGTCGGCAGTTTTAACAACATGCCCACGAGATGTATTAATAAGAATAATTGGATTGCGAAAGCGGCTTAAAAATTCATAATCAACCATATAATAAGTTTCTTCTGTAAGGGGAACATGAAGACTAAGGATGTGTGCCTCACGGAAAATAGTTTCCATATCGGTTTCTTTGACAAAACTGTCGGAATATTTTTTTTTGTATTTATCATAGGCTATCATGCTGGCTTCAAAACCAGACAAGCGTTGTGCAAAAGCCCGCCCCATATTACCATAACCTATAATGGCAACGGTTTTCCCTTTTATTTCCATACCCCGGTTTTCTTCCCGCAACCATAGCCCCTGCCTGATTTGTCTATCGGCTTGATTAAGGTGGTTCATTAGCGAAAGTAGCATCCCCAGGGCATGCTCTGCCACAGCATCACGGTTGCCTTCAGGTGAATTCAGGCAAACAATGCTTTTTTTAGCGGCATAGTCCACGTCAATGCTTTCCATTCCCGCCCCTACTCTTGCTATAAATTTTAGTTTATGTGCTTTATCAATCATTTGCCTATCGAAAACCACTTTGCTTCGAATAATGGCGCCCTCGTAGTTGCCAATGATTTTTTCGATTTCCGAACGCCGGGTTCCCTCAAAAAAATCACATGCAAACCCCATAGATTGCAGTTCGTTCACAAGTATTTCGTGGGCAGAATCTATAAGAATAACCCTTAACATAACATGCAAAAATTTATACTACGAAAATACCTTTTTTTACGTCTGAGTATTACAATAAATGCTCTACTTTCGTAAAATCATCAATTTTGAATAGTGATAAACTAATTTATTGTTTTTTCGAGACATAGAAACTTATGTGGGCACGTTTAGCGCATTTTATTCTTCGCAACAGGGTGAGTTTGCTGATATCGCTTACTGTAGTCACCCTGTGCATGGCATATTTTGCCTTACAAATTGAATTTTCTTACAACATTGTACGTCCTTTACCAACAAGCGACCCTTCGTTAGTAGCTTACGACCAGTTTAAAAAAACATTCGGCGAAGATGGAAATGTAATGGTAATTGGATTTCAGAAACCCAATCTTTTTCAACTTCAATTATTTAACGACTGGTACAATCTCGGAGATGACATCAAAAAATTGGACGGAATTAAAGACGTTTTATCCCTCGCAAAATTGTATAATATAGTCAGAAACGATAGTCTGCAACGTTTTGATTTTGTTCCAATTGTTTCGCAAAAGCCTGTTAACCAACATCAGCTCGACAGCATTTGCGATGTGATTTATTCTCTTCCTTTTTACGACAAACTCGCTTACAACCGCCAAACCGGAGCTACCTTGATGACGGTTACTTTTGACAATTCCAAGTTGAATTCAAAAGACAGGATTAAACTGGTAGATAAAATAAAGGGGCTTGCCGATGCTTTTGGTGCAAAACACGAACTGCCGATGCACTATTCGGGAATGCCCTATATACGAACAATGTACATGGAAAAAGTTTCATCAGAAATGATTCTTTTTCTTTGGTTGGCAGCAGGTGTTACCGCACTGATTTTATTGATCTTCTTTAAATCATTCCGGGTAGTACTTTATTCGATGATTGTGGTGGCAATTGGAGTAATCTGGACATTGGGAACAATCCGTTTGTTTGGTTATCAAATATCAGTACTTACCGGATTGATAGCCCCGCTAATCGTCGTGATAGGTTTGCCCAATTGTATTTTTTTAACCAATAAATACCAGGAAGAGCTTCGTATTCACGGAAATAAAATGAAGGCACTTTCACGAATGGTAACAAAAGTCGGGTTGTCGAATTTTCTGGCAAATGTTACAACCGCTATTGGTTTTGGAGTTTTTTATTTTACCCGCAGCAAACTACTGATGGAATTTGGAATTGTTTCGGCAATCAATGTAATGACCACATACACCATTGCGCTGGTATTCATCACTATTATTTTAAGTTACCTTCCTGCCCCAACCCTGAAACATACAGGACATCTGAGTGGTAAACGAATCAACTTTGTGATAAACTGGATAGACTATCTTGTACATCACAGGCGTAGAACCATTTATATATCCTTATTGGTAATTACGATTATTGCAGCGCTGGGCACTTTTCGCATCCAATTGATCGGTTATGTCGTTGACGATTTGCCAAAGAGAGACCCGGTTTGTATGGACCTCAGGTTTTTTGAAAAAAATTTTAATGGGGTATTACCCTTTGAAATAACGGTAGATGCTTCCCGGAAAGGAGGAATTTTTGGCAATGATGCAAGAACGCTTTACAAAATCAAGCGTTTAGAAAGGGAAATTGCAAAATACAAGGAGTTTTCGAAACCCATCTCCATAGTTGAAGCTTTAAAATTTGGATACCAGGGGTACAAAGGGGGCGATCCAAAATATTTTCAATTACCTGCACTCAGCGAGCTCAAAAAGTTATCGGATTATGCAGGAACCGTAATAGGTAAAGAAAGTATATTCAAATCTTTTATTGACAGCAGCAAAAATGTTACCCGTATCAGCTATCAGATGGCAGATGTGGGTTCTGTACATATGAAAAAGACAGTAAGAGACTTGCAGCCTAAAGTAGATTCCATTTTCCCTCCCAAAGACTATAAAGTAACATTTACAGGGCATAGTCTGGTTTTTCTGAAAGGCAACGACTACCTGTACTGGCATTTATTTATCAGCCTCATCATTGCTATTTTTCTTATTCTACTCATAGGTTTAGTATTGTTCCGATCTTTTTCCATCATCATTTTGTCAAAAATACCTTGCCTGGTACCTCTTGTTATTACTGCAGGCATTATGGGATATTTTGGAATACCTTTTAAGCCTTCTACCATTCTCGTTTTCAGTATCGCATTCGGTATCGCTTCAGACGGAACCATTTACATTCTCACCGAATATCGTAACCAACTGCGAAAACGGAAAAAGATGGATTTTTCAAAAGCAGTTTCCAACACGGTTCGCGAGGTGGGTTTAAGCATGATTTATACTGCAGTTGTATTGTTTTGTGGTTTTGCCATTTTTGCAGCTTCCAGTTTTGGCGGCACGGTAGCGCTGGGAATATTGATATCCATAACATTACTTGTATCAATGGTAACCAACTTATTAGTATTACCATCCATTTTGTTGTCGCTCGAAAAACGGCTGAATACCAAACAGTTTATGAAAGAGCCTATGTTGGCTATGCTGGAAGAGTCTGAAGAAGAAAATGATAATTGTAAACCCAATAAAAAATTAAGTTTATGAAAGGAATTATTTTAGCAGGAGGCGCCGGAACCCGCCTTCACCCGCTTACACTTGCCATGAGCAAACAAATGATGCCTATTTATGATAAACCTATGATTTACTATCCATTATCGGTACTCATGATGGCTGGAATCCACGAAATATTAATTATTTCAACACCCTATGACCTGCCAAATTTTAAAAAGCTCCTCGGCGATGGCAGCCAACTGGGATGCCGGTTTGTTTATGAAGAGCAGGCAATACCCAATGGATTGGCACAGGCATTTATAATCGGAGAAAAATTTATTGGAAAAGATAAAGTGTCACTAATTTTAGGGGATAATATTTTTCATGGAGCCGGGTTGCAAAAACTCCTTTTTGAGAATAACGAACCTGAAGGAGGGGTGGTATTTGCATATCATGTAAACGATCCGGAAAGATACGGAGTGGTTGAATTCGATAAAAACCATAATGCGATTTCCATTGAAGAAAAGCCTATGCAACCGAGATCCAATTTCGCCGTTCCGGGTTTGTATTTTTACGATAATTCAATAGTGGAAGTTGCCAAAAATATCAAACCCAGTGCCCGTGGTGAATATGAGATAACCGATGTAAATAAATGGTATTTAGAACATCACAAACTTAAAGTAGGTATTCTTAGCCGTGGAACCGCCTGGCTCGACACTGGCACATTTGCCTCACTTTTGCAGG
Organism: Lentimicrobiaceae bacterium; assembly: GCA_023227965.1. Classification (NCBI taxonomy): domain Bacteria; kingdom Pseudomonadati; phylum Bacteroidota; class Bacteroidia; order Bacteroidales; family Lentimicrobiaceae; species Lentimicrobiaceae bacterium. Next base: position 68,663 of record JALOCA010000013.1, read on the forward strand.
CATCGCAATTTGTACAGGTAATTGAAGACCGCCAGGGGCTAAAAATTGGCTGTATTGAAGAAATCGCCTATCGAATGGGATTTATCAGCAGAAATCATTTAATTGAAATTGCTCAACCTTTGTTAAAAAGCGGTTATGGCGATTATCTGCTTCGTTTAGTTGAATAATTGATAATATGTTACCATACAATTTATTGCTTGCAAAAGTTGAAGAAGCCATTTCGCAACTGGATTTCAACTTAGCCCCTCACGAGTTGTACGACCCCATTTCCTATACACTTGCGCTGGGAGGAAAAAGGGTGCGTCCTGTATTTACACTGCTCGCTTGCGATATGATGGGTGGAAAAATTGAAGAAGCCCTTCAGCCAGCCATTGCCTGCGAGATATTTCATAATTTCACCCTATTGCACGATGATATTATGGACAATGCTCCTATTCGCAGGGGAAAAGAAACCGTGTTCAGAAAATGGAACAGCAATATTGCCATACTCTCAGGGGATGCCATGTTTGCAACAGCTTATCGCCTACTTTCCGGGATAGAACCGGACTTATTACCCTCAATTCTCACAATTTTCAGTAATACAGCCATCCAGGTTTGCGAAGGACAACAATACGATATGAATTTTGAATTGGTAAATACTGTAAGTATTCCTGATTATTTGAACATGATCCGACTGAAAACTGCGGTACTTCCTGCTGCCTGTTTGCAGATTGGAGCCATGATTGCCAAAGCCAAAATGCCTGATGTTGAATACATTTACCAATTTGGTGAAAAAATAGGGCTTGCATTTCAACTTATGGACGACCTGTTAGACGTGTTCGGGCAAGAAGCAAAATTTGGCAAACAATGCGGGGGCGATATTATTGCCAATAAAAAGACTTACTTGTACCTGAAAGCGTATGAACTGGCTGACATAGAGAATAAACGGAAACTCGACCTTTTGTTTTCCGACATACACATTCCTGATGATGAAAAAATCGCAGGAGTAAAAAAAATATATGAAACTTTAGAGGTAGCTAACCACGTTCATAGAGTAATGGATGAATTGTATATCAATGCTTTACAAAATCTTGACCGGATTTCGGTTCCTGAAGGCAGAAAATCTGAATTGCTGAAATTTGCCAAAAAACTCCTCAGCAGGGAGAGTTAGTTAGCCATTGTATCTTTCGAGTTGCAAATGCAATTCTTCCCAGCGGTTCATTTCTTCGGCTAATTGTTTTTTGAGTCTATCGTACTCGATAAAGAAGTTTTCCTGTGCTATTTCTCCGGCATATTTATCCGGTTGTATGAGCATCTGGTCACGTAACGAAATTTCTTTTTCCAATTCTTCTACTACCGCTTCCACTTTTTTTATCTGGCTTAGTATCTTTCTGTTTTCCTTATCCTGAAGCTTTTTCTTTTCGTGGTTGATTTTATTTTCCGACTTAATGTCCTGTTTGACTTCGTTTTTTGCAGAACTGTTCTTTTCCAGTTGCTTTAGCGATTCAAGTTTGCGCATTTGCAGAAAATCGTAAATATCACCTGTGTACTGTTTTATGGTTTTATTTTTAAACTCAAAAATCCGCTGTGTAAGTCCTTGCAAAAAATCACGGTCGTGCGAAACAATAATCAGCGTTCCCCCGTATTGCAAAAGGGCATTCTTCAGAATATCTTTACTTTGCATATCCAGGTGGTTAGTAGGCTCATCCAGAATTAAAAGGTTAACAGGGGAAAGAAGTAAGCGGGCAAGAGCAAGGCGGCTTTTTTCGCCACCCGACAATACTTTTACCTTTTTGTTAATAGTATCGCCTCCAAAAAGGAAATTACCCAGGATATTTCGTATTTTCGGACGAATATCGCCCACTGCTACCTCATCAATGGTTTCAAATACCGTTTTTTCGGCATCGAGCATCTCTGCCTGGTTTTGTGCATAATAGCCTATCTTCACCTGTACGCCTATAGTTAGAACTCCCTCATAATCAAGCATCCCGGTTATAATTCGTGTTAAAGTGGTTTTCCCTTCACCGTTTTTACCTACAAATGCCACGGCATCTCCTGCAAGAATGGTAAAATCCAAGTCTCTGAACACGCATTTTTCACCAAAGTTTTTCGTCAACCTATTTGCATTGAGTACTATTTTTCCGGAATGGGGTGCTGCCGGAAAGGCAAAACGAATAGCAGATTTATCAAAGTCTTCCACCTCCACTTTATCCATTTTTTCCAGTAATTTCAGCTTCGATTGCACCTGGCGGGCTTTCGTAGCTTTATAGCGAAACCGTTCTATAAATCTTTCTATCTGATCAATCTGCTGTTGCTGATTTTCATAAGCCGAAATTTGTTGTTGCCTCAGTTCTTCACGAAGTTCCACATAACCTGAGTAAGAATGTTTGTAATCATATATTTTCCCAAGTGAAATTTCGATAGTACGCCGGGTTACATTGTCGAGGAAAGCCCTGTCGTGCGAAACAACTATTACAGCTCCAGGATAATCGCTAAGAAAGCCTTCGAGCCATTGGATGGATTCGATATCCAGGTGATTGGTAGGCTCATCTAAAAGTATGCAGTTTGGCTTGCTGAGGAGAATTTTAGCCAATTCCACCCGCATCTGCCATCCTCCGCTAAACAATCCGAGTGGCTTTGCAAAATCATCAGGGACAAAACCCAAACCCAATAATATTTTTTCGGTTTCGGCTTCCATGGTATGTCCGCCAGCCATAGAAAAACTATCGTTTGCCTCGTGCAATTGGTGTATTCTTTTCAGGAAAGTTTCCGAATGGTAGTCGGTTCTCGTGGAAATTTCTTCTGTAATCTGCTCTATTTGTTTTTTATAATGTAAAATATCGTGAAACGCGTTTAAAGCCTCAGCAAAAACCGACCCCTGAAAAGTAGAAGTCATTTCCTGATGCAGATAGCCAAAGGTATAGTCAAAAGGTTTCACCAAAGTACCCGTTTCGGCTTGCATTTCGCCGGCAATTATTTTCAATAAGGTTGTTTTTCCGGCGCCATTTTTTCCGACAAGTCCAATACGATCACGATCATTTATATTGAAAGATATTTTTTCAAAAAGACATTCGCCGCCGAAAAATACCGAAAGGTTACCTACTGCAATCATTTTTCTGATTTAAAGTGCAAATATATGTCAGGTTTTTTGAAATGCTGCTAAAAACGGTTTGGAGTTGTATTTTATAAAAAAAGAGGGGTCGGCAAGCCGACCCCTCAAATTATATATCAATTTAATGATTACTTAGTAATAACGAGGCGTTTTGTAATGAACTGACCTTCGTTAGTAGTCAACTGAATCATGTAAGCGCCTGCTTCATAATTAGCAGTATTTAGTGTGAGGTTAGTTTCAGTTACAGTTTGTTCGTAAACAACCTGACCAACTAAATTCATCACTTTTACGCTGCTTATGTTGCCTGCGGTTTCGATGTTAACATAGCTCGAAGCGGGGTTCGGGTAAATGTTAATCGTCTTAGCACTGGGATCGTTGATACCTGTGATGAGAACGTCAACACTATTTGACGGATCAGATTCACAAAGTGTATAAACGGCAGTTACATAATAAGTGTAGGGATCAGATGAAATGGGCACATTAGTATCCATGTACCAAGTTTGTGTTGCTGGATTGTTTGCAATCAAAACATCATCTCTGTAAATATTATAACCAATAAATGAACGGTTGTCACCATTGTCGGTAAGGTTAATTACAACGGGTAAGTTACCTTTTACAATGCTGCTATTGGCTTTCTTTTCGATAGTTTTCTTAGGCAACGGGCTGAGAACAGCGTAATCGCCTCCATCGAGAGGAGCCAAATAACCCTTGAGGTTCCAGTTATAGTCGAGACCAAGACCCGAAAGGGGTTCCCATACTGCACCATCCGTAGAAATCAAATCACCATAATTTGCTACAGCAGGACCTGCATCGCAACCGGCAGGGAATTCCCCGGCTGGATGATCTACAGAGTAGCCTATCCAGAGTTCCTGAGTAGGATTAACCAATACAGGGGTTGTTAAGGTAATAGTGTTCCATTCCTCTATGGTAAGTCCGCTGAGAGGCATATCTACCACAAGATTAGCTGCATTGGCACCTGTCCATACTTTCAAGACAAATGTGCTGTTTGCACTTCTGGGGAAGAATTTCACTTGGGTAAGCACCATATTGTTATACTGAGCCAACTGGTCAACATCCCAACGAGCAGCAACCAAAAACTGACCGCCATCGGTTAAACCGATACCGTCATAGTTTGCACCATCATCATAGCCAATCCATTCACCTGTACCACCACCAAAAGGTGAAGTCCAGGTAAGTTTTACATCCTGAGGATGTCCATAAGGATATTGAATTTCTGCATTAAGATTTGTAGGAGGTAAACAAGCTTCCATTTCGAGTGCAAAATCCAGTGTATTAACACCGCCAACAAGGTTGAAGCCCTCAACTGTAGCAGGGGCATAACCATCGGCAGCACAAGTTACGTCGTAAGTGCCTGTTTCAATGTTTTCGATGTTATAAACACCGTTTGCATTGGTAGTTCCTGTGTAAGCACCGAGTGTAACTGTAGCATTAGCAACATTACCTAAGGTACTTGTTACAGTTCCTGTGAGAGAACCAACGATTCTTTCGTACAGTTTAATGTTATCAACATACCAATAGTTAATATCGAATGAGCTTGCACCGTTTGCACGGAAACGAACTTTGAAGTTATGTCCCAATACATATTGAGAAACGTCATAGCTGTAAGTAGTCCATTCAATATTACTTGTATTTGTAAATTCGTTTACTAAGTTCCATGTAGTACCGTCCCATACTTCAACTGCTAATTTTTCTGCGCCATTACTACTGTAATCACTCAGATAGAGGTCGAAGTTAAGAGTTACATTTGTAACAAATTCACCACTGATTAAACGGCTAACCAATGCGGTTGAATAACTGGTAAGAGTTGGACTCCAGTTGAATTCAGCTGTAGGAGCAGGATTTCCTTCCGAAGAATTAACTTTCCAGTTAGATTGTTCAGGTTCGATTGTCCACATGTTTTCATCAAATGTACCTGCATCCCAGGGTTCAATGAAAGGCATTGCAGCAGCTTCAGCAAATTCTATTGTTACAGGACCTACTTCTGCTTCACATCCACCATCATAAATGGCTTTTACAGTATAATCATAAGATCCGAAAGGTACATCAATATCATCGTAGAACAGGTCGGTAACAATATCCGTATTGAGCTGAACTCCACTGCGATATACATTGTAACCTAACAGTTCATCCACATCGGTAAAGTTGTTGGCAACTACCGGCAGATGACCTATGGCGGGAATACCACCTGTACTGCGGAATGTGGTTTTGGTGAGGGGCTGCAGAGGAGCGGGAGTAGTGGCGTCAGCCATACCTTCAACAAATGCCTGGAGGTTCCAGTTGTAGTTGAGGCTATAAGCAGTAGCCATTGATTCCCAAGCAACACCATCGAGACTGATCATGTCACCATATCCGGCAACGGCAGGACCTGCATCGCAACCGGCAGGATGTTCACCTGCTGGATCGTCGCAGGAATAGCCAATCCAGAGATCCCGGGTTACGTCAATAGGAACAGGTGTGTCAAGGGTTACGGTGTTCCACATATTAGGTTGAACGCCGGTAATAGGCTGATCAACTACGAGGTTAGCTGCATTTGCACCTGTCCAGATTTTCAGGACATAGGAAGTAGTCGCACCTCGTGGGAAATATTTAACCTGTTTTACATACTGACCTGCATATTGAGCTAACTGAGAAGCATCCCAACGAATGGCTAGCATGAAACTGCCACCGCCAGTGAGTCCGATACCGTCGTAGTTTTCGCCATTATCATAGCCAATCCATTCGCCCGGAGCAATAACAACACCAGGTTCTTCCCAGGTAAGATGTACACTTTGGATACCAGTTTTTACTCCTGCAAGGTTTCTTGGAGGATCGCAAGTCATTTCGTGATAAACGCTTATATTGTCAACCTGCCATTTGTTTATGTCGGCTGTTGAAGCACCATGAGCAGTATAACGAATTTTGAATGCCTGGTCAAGAGCATATTGTGAAATATCAATGTGCTGAGGTGTCCACGGCATATCTGCAGTGTTTTTAAATTCTGCTACCTGGTGCCATCCATCAATATTCCATACTTCAACTGTAAGCAATTCTTCTTCGGTAGCATTTTGTGCATCAAGGAAAATATCGAAGTCGAACCAGATTTTGTGATAAACAGCTTCGTCTAATCCATCAACAAGGATGTCGCTTTCAAGAGCATAAGAATAATCATGCTGAACGGGTGTCCAGTTGAATTCGGCAGAAGGAGCAGGATTTCCCTGGGCACCTTGGATGCGCCAGTTACTTCCTTCAACGTTCCAGTTCTGTGAAATAAACATTCCGGTACTCCATTTTTCTTCGAAAGGAAGAGGAATTCCGTAACGTATAGTTATATCGGCAGGACCTTCTTTCATTGATTCGCCTTCGGTTGGAGCTTCGTAAACTGCGGTTACACCATAAGAATAGTTGCCAGGCAGTAAATTCAGATCGAAATACTGAAGTTGTTCTTTGGGAACTTGTTCAACAAAATTATCATTGCGATAAATATTGTAAGCAATCAAATTTGGAGGAGTAATACCTGGACCAGGACCACCTTCGGCAAGTTCGTAAGCTCCTATGAGCTCAGGATCATGTTGAATGTTAACAATAAGTGCAAATTTACCTGCTACATTACCTGTACAAGCACCACCGGCAAGGTCATTTGCGGGGTCGTATCCAGGAAGATCACCAACAGCATGTGTAACAC